>NZ_JAUBQD010000020.1:0-107327 GCF_036701085.1 Microcoleus sp. Pol7_A1 | reverse complement strand
ACTGAGTATGCTTTCATTGGTATAATATTATTTTTAGTCGATTCTATTGTACCTCATAACATCCGGAAGTGCTGTATTAGTTATTGTACGTTAGAACTAAAATTGAAAGCCGATCTGGTTTCCAAAACAGCTCTTTAATCTGTTAGGTGGTAAAATTAGTGTTATGTAAACAAACATGAAGCTGAAAGAACTTGTCAGCCATCTCGTTATCGATCCTCAAAAATTAACAAAGTATGCTCTTAATTTAGATAATCCTGTCGGTAGCGATAAAGCTGTAATATTTCAGCGTCGTTGAGGATTTAGCCAAGAAAACTATGAATTGCTGTTAGCACAGATTTCAGTTACAACTCTTGATTTTGAAGCAGTTTTAGGACTAAATGACAAACACGGACAGCGCTATACTGTAGACTTGGAAATTGTGGGCGCACAGAAACAGCAGGGGATTGTCCGTACAGGTTGGATCGTAGAACCGGGTTGTAATGGGGCGAGACTGGTAACACTATTCGTTCGGAGGCAAGCACGATCGTGCCCGAATTATTTGATGCAGTCGAATTGTTAGTAACATTACCTGAATCTAATTTGCACCAGGGTGTTAGAGGGGCTATTGTAGATTGTTATGATGATGGAAATTACGAAGTAGAATTTAGCGATCGCTGTGGCGAAACGATAGCTTTGTGTACTCTGTCTACCGAGCAGTTTTTAGTTGTTTGGAAGTCGAAAGAAAGGCGTTGGTTGTCTGTATCTGAGCTATTAGCTGCGATGGTTGAACGTTTGTCTGATGAACGCCAGCAACAAATTTTAGAGTTTGCGCGTTATGTGTCTCAAAAATAGTCTGTTTTTGGCGGGGTTTTGAGAGGAATCAGACAAACTCTGTACTTGGATTTCAAGGCTGGCGATCGATTGTTGTCCGCTTGTATGTCACAATAAACAAGCAATTATTATATTTTGAGTTATCCTGTGAGTCCTACTGCCGAAGTCAGCAATAACCTGAATGCGGGCGTTCTACCAACCGTTACCGCTACCCCAGCCCGCCGCGCTGTTTTTCCCTTCACTGCAATTGTTGGCCAGGAGGAGATGAAACTGGCGCTGCTGTTGAATGTCATCGATCCCAAAATTGGCGGGGTGATGATTATGGGCGATCGAGGTACTGGTAAATCTACCACAATCCGCGCCCTCACTGATTTGCTGCCGGAAATTGAGGTGGTGGCTGACGATCCTTTTAACAGTCATCCCACCGATCCGGATTTGATGAGCGATGAGGTGCGCGATCGCACTTTATCTCAAACTGACCTTAAAATCGCCCGCAAGAAAGTTCAAATGGTAGATTTACCTTTGGGCGCTACGGAAGACCGAGTTTGCGGTACGATCGACATCGAGAAAGCTTTGTCGGAAGGTGTTAAAGCTTTTGAACCAGGCCTTTTAGCTAAAGCTAACCGCGGCATTCTTTACGTTGATGAAGTCAATTTGCTCGACGATCATTTAGTCGATGTTTTGCTCGACTCCGCCGCCAGCGGTTGGAATACTGTTGAAAGAGAAGGCATTTCGATCCGCCACCCGGCTAAGTTTATTTTAATCGGTTCCGGGAATCCAGAAGAAGGAGAATTGCGGCCGCAGTTGCTCGACAGATTCGGGATGCACGCAGAAATTCGGACTGTAAAAGACCCGAATTTAAGAGTGGAAATTGTCGAACAGCGATCGAGTTTTGACCAAAATCCGCCGGAGTTTCTCGCGAAATATCAGCACGAACAAGATGATATGCAGCAGAAGTTGGTGGAAGCTCAGGAAAGGTTGAAATCGGTAACTATCGATCGAGATTTGCGAGTAAAAATTTCCCAAGTTTGCGCAGAATTGGACGTAGACGGACTGCGGGGCGATTTGGTCACAAACCGCGCGGCGAAAGCTTTCACGGCTTTGGAATGCCGCACAGAGGTGACTGTGGACGATATTCGCCGGGTGATGACTCTGTGTTTGCGGCACCGATTGCGGAAAGACCCGCTAGAATCAATAGATTCAGGCTATAAAGTGACAAAAGTGTTCGATCGGGTATTCGGCCTAGAAACAACTGAGGGGTAATTGGTAATTGGTAATTGGTAATTGGTGGTGATGAAACATTTCCCAAATTTTTAATACCTCATTTCCCATTTCCAATTACTAATTTCTGCAATGGAAAAACGAATTTTAGGATTAGATCCGGGTTTAGCAAATCTTGGCTACGGGGCAATTTCCTGTCAAATTGTCCCCGGCAAACAAGATAAAAACAGCGTTTCCCTGATTGATTGCGGCGTCATACAAACAACGCCAAAACAGGAAATGGGACAGCGGTTGAAAACAATTTACGACGATTTGCACGAGGTAATTGAACAGATTAAACCCGATCTAGCAATTGCCGAAAAACTGTTCTTTTACAAGATGGGAAATACCATACTTGTAGCCCAAGCGCGGGGCGTTTTGACGCTAGTATTGGCGCAGTGTGGAGTGCCGCTGTTCGAGTTTACGCCGGCTCAAATTAAGCAAGCTTTGACCGGCCGCGGTAATGCGGATAAATCTGAAGTGCAAGAGGCCGTGGCGCGGGAGTTGGAGTTGGGTTACATTCCGAAACCCGACGATGCGGCGGATGCTTTGGCGGTGGCTTTGACTGGTTGGTACGATGATGATATTTGTCCGAAGAAAATACAGTTGGAAACAGGAAAAATTTGATACAATATCAAGTCATCGGCAAATTAAGCACAAATCCGGGCAAGACATCTTCTCCCGATAAACTCACAGGAAATTGTACAATCTCTACTTCGCGAGAATGGCGATAAATTTCTATTTGTTCGTCTTGTGGATTAATCAGCCAACCCAAGCGCAAGCCGCTGTTTAGATATTCCTGCATTTTCTCCTGAAGGGGTCGCAACGGATCTGTGCGCGATTCCCTTCGGGATAGCTTCGCTTCACGCAATTCTATGACAAAATTAGGACATATTGGCGGAAATTTCTCTTGTTCTTCTGTTCTTAAAGCCGACCATCTTTTCAAGCTAACCCAAGCGGCATCAGGCGATCGATCGCCATTATTAGGCAAGCGAAAGATTGTGGAAGAACTAAACACTATCCCTAGCTGCGTTTGACGGTTCCACAAGCCCAACTCTGTAATTAAATAGGCTTCTCGATTGCCGCTAACTCCCCCTACGGGTGACATAATAATGATTTCTCCTTTAGCAGTCCGTTCAAATTGCCAATCTCGATTCATCTGGCATAAACGGTAAAACTGTTCGTCTGTTAGTTCGACAGTATCTAAGTTTAAAGTAACGGTTGTCATTTTTCCTAACTCCCTAGAAATATGAGTCCTACTAACCTATTTTAGCGCCGCTTTTTGTCAATTTTTACATCCCTCCTCATAGCTCTGACTTAAGTTTTAATACGCGGTTCAAGCCCCAGCTCGACTATTACGAAGTGCAAAAAATCCGTGGAAAAGGTAATTAAGTTCGATCGCCCAATTCCCACGTAAATCAAAAAAATGCTATAATATCACCTTTAATTGCTAAAATTGTCCCGCAAGCAGAGAAAACAGGAAAATAATATGGTGATTATTACCTCACAACAAATTGCCCAATTTCGCTCGCAATTAGCCGAATATCCCGCAGCCCTAAAAGCCCTTGATGAAATCGAAGATTGCGAAGGTAACATCGAAGATGCAGCGATATCTCTAGCAATTCAAGCCGGACAAGAACCGAATATATCAGAAAATTGGTTAGACGGATTGGCTAAAAGATGCCGTGTTGCTATTTGCAAATCAGAGGTTAAAGAAGAGTTGAAAAACGGACAATTGAATGCTGCATTTAGAGATTTAGTTGCAGCAAAAACTTGCCCGGAGATTTTGGTAACTTCGGTGATTATTTATGTATTTAAAACAGGGGTGAATGATTTTTGCGAGCCTCTAGAATATAAACTGTAAAGCCATCGCTACATTTAAAAAGTGGGTGAGGCGAAGCTATCCCCAAGGGTAGGAAATCGCCCTCATTTCTCAAAACACGATACAACCAGGCGATCGCAATTCTTGTCTACCCCTGTGCACTGCTGTACCCCGCCGGCACCAAATCCGGCGACAAACCCAAAGATTTCCCCAGCAAACGAGCAAGTTGCACTAAAAAATTAGCAGTATCTTCGTCACCTTCGCGGGCCATTGAAGCCGATATCTGGATTAGCATTTGCACAAATCCCGCATCAATTAAATCGGAACAGGAACTCAAAACCTCTGGTTCTTGGCCGTTGGGACAGGTAAGCACTTGCTCGATTAAGTTCAAATAAGCCTCTTGGCGTTCTGGATTCATTTTGGGAGGATCTGTACAGTAAATAATTTATTATTACGTTTAACTCAGTCCTGTCAATCAGGCGATCGAATATGCGATCCCCATCTTTCCTCTAGAAACTCCATTCAGTCGGGAATAGACAGAAGCTTAAAGAAAATCTTAAGTTTCTCCATGCTAGTTTAGTCGAGGTAAGGTGGGCCTACGCGCACGCTAGGATTGAAGGTAAGGTGCGCCCATAAACACCCTACGATTCCAGGGAATTAAGAATATACAAAATGAGAATAGGAATATTTTTAGGCAATCTAGGAAATGCCGCTATCTACTATCCCAAACTAGCCAAAATCACCGGCGGAGTCACAGCCAGTATTTTTCTGTGCCAATTATTGCAATGGCAAGCACAACATTCTTACTCCGGCGAATGGGTGAAAACTAACAGCACAGAAATAGAAAAAGCCACGGGTTTAAATCAGGAAGAACAGGAATTAGCGAGACAGCAACTCAAAGTGCGATCGCTCCTGAAAGAAAAACTACCAAATCCCAACACGGAAACCCTAGAACTCTGGGCGGACATTGACGCTTTCGAGGAAAAACTCAATAACTTCTGGACCATTGATCCTGCGGATATTATAACACATACAACCCGCGAAAACAACAATCACTCTGTAGAAATATTCCCCGAAACATCACCCCCAAATCATACAGTTAAAACCGACAAATATTTCGGGCAACCCCGCCAGCAAATAGCCGTTGCTATCACCCCAAATTACCGATTTAGCGGCCCTTGGAACTCCCAAGAACAACTGCACAACTTTCAGCGAGCTTTAGAAGAATACGCAAAAGAACACAGCTTAGGATTCGGTCATCCTTCGGGATGGGCATTTAAAATTATTGACGGTATGACAAAAGGCTTAACCTCGAATTTTTGGGAGGAATTTGTCGCCGGAATCCCTTTAGGAGAAAGTCAGAAAGTTAAGCGAGATTGGGAAATCGAGCCGGAAGTGCCTTATCCTGCTTTTGAAGAAGAGCGAATTCAGTATTACGTCCACAAAGGAGAACCGCTAGAAGCAGCAGTCTCCAGAGCTCGTGCTGACTTGAGAAACCCGGTTTTGGGCAAAGATTTGTGGGAGGGATTTTTGCGAAAGTGCGATCGTATTGCTGACGATGCGCTCAAAGCCAAAAGCCAAGGCGTTGACACCCCATATTTGCCCTCTTCCTTCAACGAAAAACCGCAAATCACCAAGGATAGCGTAATGCGGAAATTAGGGGCGATCGCGCCGCAATTAGCCCTCAATCAATCTACATCTGACCAGATTCCAGCACTGCCGAAACTTGCTGAAACAGCATCGCCAACTCCCGCCGAAATTCCCAGTATTTCCTCTTTGCAAAAAGCTTACCAAACTCCTCTCGGCCGAAGTATAGTTGAAAAACAAATCGCTGCAAATCCCGACTGGGGCTACGAAATAGTTGACGGTGAAATCGTAGAATCTATCCCTTTTTAATGAGGCTGATATGAAACGAATTAGCAATATCAATCCGCTGGGAGAAGAGCGACCAAATCCTTCTGAGCAAGAGAGACAAAAACTGCGGTGGGAAAGGTTGCAGCGAGAAAGAGATGAAGCATATCAAATGTTAGTTGAACTCTGCAATTTTGGCGAATATGACATGGCCCAGCAGTTGGCAAATCGACATTTTAATTGGGGTTATGAAGTAGTTGATGGGATTGTGATGGAAAGGATAAATTAGGTTCGCAGTTATCCCATTTGTCACTTCCATGGGCGGGCAAGATGCCCGCCCCACAAAAACTTTAATATGTCGTGGAACAGGCATCTTGCCTGTTCCTAAGAATGGTACAAATTGACTGTCACAATCTCTATGTTATAATTATAACTAAAACTTAAATACCTCTCAAAATATGACAACAACTATTAACGCCAAAAATATAACGCTCGGTGAAGTAAGTCAATTTTTGAAATTCCAAGAGCAGCTTAATAATGACACGTACACAAATTTTTTATCCTTAGAATCCTTAACAGAGATAGAACAGTTAGAACTCGCCCAAATCCGCAACGATTTTCGCGAATACCTCTCAGTGGAAAGAGTCTCTGAAGGACTGGTACAGGCTTTAACTACGTTTCCCTTAATGCGATTGGCTGGCTTCTACCGCCGCCCAATCAAGATGAGTCTAGAACAAGACATTGCTAACATAACTATAGAAGATGAAGACACAACGATTACAGGCAGATTTGACATTTTAGCAATCAATAAAGAGAAACAAATTGCCGCTGATATAGCATTTTGGATTTTAGTAATAGAATCTAAAAATAGTCTAATTGCTCCCCGCGCTGGTTTGCCCCAACTTCTAACTTACGCCTCTAAAAGTTTAGAATATCAAGAGTCTGTTTGGGGGTAGTGCCCTGAAGGAAAGGATGGAAATGATAAAACCAAACCGAATTAAAAAAAAACTAGGCATCTAGAGTTGTAAACTAGCATTATAATGATGCACAAAACTCCAAATTGCAGCAATATGATTTTCCACTTTCTTAGAGAAGGATAAGCTCTTTCTCACCAATCGAGATACTCGTTGTCGAATGGTGCAGTTAAATCGCTCGATATAGCTGGTACAACCACTATCTTTGTCTACACTATAATGACGTTTACTGGGCAATACAGAATCATAAGCACTCCAATGGTCAGTATAAATTACAGCACATTGACGGTAAACAGGTGGCAGGGAATTCCATAAGGCAAGAGCTGATACTGCGCTACGATCTCCAATATGTACACCAACAATTTCCCTAGTCTGGGCATCCAATGCAAGCCAGATCCACTGCTGATTGCCTTTATTGTCCACAAACGACCATAACTCATCCATCTGAACATTCAGGCGCTTTTTTGGCTTGTCACTCACCTCCACTCGCTTCTTAACAACAACAGCTCGGGCATTTACGTACCGCTGCACTGTATCTTCTGACACTTGTAATACACGAGCAATTCCGGCTTGAGAAATACGTTCAAGTAGCATCCGCTGCATTAACTCCTGTTGCTCTTTCGTAATAGCTTTCCACGCGGGATTGAGAACAAATTGACGACCACATTCTCGACATTTGTAGTTTTGTTTACCATGCCGAGTCTGACCGTTACGACTAACTTCTTCCCTCGCCACAATTGGGGCAAGAATTAATTTCTACTGTCAGATCACCAATGGCAAACACTTCTCTCTAATAGTAGCTTAAGTTTACTCCATCCTTTCCTTCATGGCACTACCTGTTTGGGGATTGGCAACTAGCGGAGAGTTTTATCAGTTTGTCAATATCCGCAGAGGAAATCCCCCAACCTATCAGCTAATGCCCTTTCTGACTTTGATGGAGCCTGAACCTTCAATTTTGTTGCTGCAAGTTTTAAAAGCTATTTGTAAGCTATAGCAAAAGGAAGAAGAAGGATTAAAGTCCTTAGTACAAACATAAAAAAAGAGGCAGGGAAAATTCCCCGCCTCTAATCTGCAATGACTGTTAACCTGAAATTTAGATTAGCCAGCCAATACTTTTTAGTAGCCTCTGGTGTTAGGCTTGTGGACGATGAAGCTCAGCACTTGGCACTGCTTCACGTTGTCAAAACCCATGACGCGGATGTAGCACGTCGGATTTTCTTGGCGGCAAGCTTGAATTTCAGACATGATTTCTTTGACGCTGCGAGCACCAAACAAAGGCAACTTCCACAAAGTCCAGTAGCGCATTTCAGCAGCAGAGGTTTCGTTGAATTCTACGCCGGGAATGTAGCCTTGATCCAGGATGTACTGGAGTTGCTTGGCAATTTGGGCGTCATTCAGCGGGGGCAAATAGGACAGAGTTTCGTAACGACGCTCTTTAGGTAAAGTCTTCATTTTTTGTATCTCTAAGGTGTGTGTTCGATCGCACTTGTCGATCGATTAACTCGACAAATTATCCAGATTCGGTTCAGAATCTATTGATGTTTCAGGATTACTGCTAGAAACAGACCAATTAAGTTGCGTAGTTCGCTCTAAATGCTGGCGTCTGTGTTCCATATTCGCCTGTTGAATGCCAGTAGAAACCATTTCTGGCAAATATTCTGTCACATCGTGAGCCAGATACTCTCGCACAGTCATGATCCGAAATCCTAAATCTTGATTTTCCCTCAGCAACTCTTGAATGTAAGCTTCTCCATCTTGGATTTTGGCCTTAGTGGAAAAGTCGTTCAACCAGATTGCCAGAGGAGGATTTGTTTCGCTCAACTGAGCGACCACCATCCGCACGGATTGATAGGTTAGGTAACTTGCCAGCACCTTAGCGGTGTCTTTCGCAACTTGTTTGAGATCCATTTTTGACCCCAGCTCCCTCAAATTTTAGATTTTGGATTTTAGATTTTGGATGCAAACTTACTGGTAAATCTTCTTCAAAGATAAAGACTTCCCAGCAAGTTTGCGACCTAAAACCTAAAATCTCAAACCCAAAATCATCAAACCGTATCCATTGCCTCAAACTCAAACTTGATTTCTTTCCAGAGTTCGCAAGCAACAGCCAGTTCAGGAGACCATTTGCAAGCTTCGCGGATCACGTCGCCGCCTTCGCGCATCAAGTTGCGGCCTTCGTTACGAGCTTGGACGCAAGCTTCCAATGCAACGCGGTTAGCAGTTGCACCAGGTGCGTTGCCCCAAGGGTGGCCCAAGGTGCCGCCGCCGAACTGCAAGCAGGAGTCGTCGCCGAAGATTTCCACCAAAGCCGGCATGTGCCAGATGTGGATACCGCCAGAAGCAACCGGCATGACACCGGGCATGGAGGCCCAATCTTGGGTGAAGTAAATACCGCGGCTGCGGTCTTCTTCGATGTGGTCTTCGCGCATCAAGTCTACGAAGCCCATCGTGATGCCTTTTTCGCCTTCGAGTTTGCCCACAACTGTACCGGAGTGCAGGTGGTCGCCGCCGGACATCCGCAAGCACTTGGCAAGCACGCGGAAGTGGATACCGTGGTTTTTCTGACGGTCAATCACGGCGTGCATGGCGCGGTGAATGTGCAGCAAGATACCGTTGCGGCGGCACCATTTGGCCAAGGTGGTGTTTGCAGTGAAACCACCGGTTAGGTAGTCGTGCATGATGATGGGGGTTTTGATTTCCTTAGCGAACTCAGCCCGCTCCATCATTTCTTCGCAGGTGGGGGCAGTTACGTTGAGGTAGTGACCCTTGACTTCGCCGGTTTCTGCTTGAGCTTTTTCAATAGCTTCTTGAACGAACAAGAAACGATCGCGCCAGCGCATGAACGGTTGCGAGTTGATGTTTTCGTCGTCTTTGGTGAAGTCCAAACCGCCGCGCAGAACTTCGTAAACGGCACGGCCGTAGTTCTTAGCAGACAGACCCAATTTGGGCTTAATTGTACAGCCCAGCAAAGGACGGCCGTACTTGTTCAATTTGTCCCGCTCAACGGTAATACCGTGAGGAGGGCCTTGGAAGGTTTTCAGGTAAGCAATGGGAACCCGCAAATCTTCCAACCGCAGAGCGCGCAGGGCTTTGAAACCGAAAACGTTACCGACCAAAGAGGTCAGCAAGTTGGTGACGGAACCTTCTTCAAACAAATCCAAAGGATAAGCAATGAAGCAGATGTATTGGTTGTCTTCGCCGGGAACTGGCTCGATGTCGTAGCAGCGACCTTTGTAGCGGTCGAGGTCGGTCAGGAGGTCAGTCCAAACAGTCGTCCATGTACCTGTAGAAGATTCAGCAGCCACAGCAGCTCCAGCTTCTTCTGGGGGAACTCCCGGCTGCGGTGTGACGCGGAAAGCAGCCAAAATATCTGTATCTTTCGGCGTGTAGTCCGGCGTGTAATACGTTAGTTTATAGTCTTGAACTCCGGCTTTATACCCAGCCTTTGATTGAGTTTGGGTTTGCGCGTAAGCCATATCTCGCTTCCTAGTATTCGCTTAATTTTTTTGCCCGATCGCAGGCTGTTAAAAATATATCAATAAACTGGCACTCTGGAATTTTAATATTCTTTTAATCATCATAAGTATTATTTATTTTGCTTTACATTAGGAAAATATTTGTAACATATCTTATAGAATGTAAGCGACCAAGGATGCAGGAGGAAAGGCTGGGGATCGCAGAGCCGGAAGAGGAATTTCGCTCGATCGAAATATATTGTGCAGCGAGCCGAACAGCGGATAAATACTGTTTATGTAAAGAATTTAATACTTAAAAATCAGAATTGGTAATGGGTAATGAGTCAACGGAAATTAGTTAGAAATACCTAAAGCTGTGGTTGGCAGTTGAGATCGATCGCCCGATCGATCTCAACTACAATTTAGTATGTAGCAATTTAAAATCTAAAATCTAAAATCTAAAATCTAAAATCGATTGACTCTCAGACCGCCAACTCAAAAATCGACAGCATAGCACATAATATGGACAGGACTTGTGCAGCAAGCTTGTTTCTCAAACCAAATCCGTCGTTACAGCAATTTAACCTCGCTGAAAACCTGGTTTCTGCCTTAGCAGCGCGTAAGTCTACTATGGATATTTAGCCCCATTTTTACTCTGGTTGTGCCTCACCCCCCTTCAAAAGCCGTCCACTGCATCAATCCAGATTGCCCAAGGCCCTACCCTCAGACTTGGGGCAACAATTTTTGTCATAGTTGCGGGGCTCCGCTGCGGCTAAAAAATCGCTACGTGCCTCTACAAAGCCTCGGTTCCGGGGGTTTTGCAGCGATTTTCACAGTTTGGGACACAGAAACTCAAACCGAGCGCGTCCTGAAAGTGTTGCTCGAAACTGCCCCGAAAGCGCTGAAACTGTTCGAGCAAGAAGCTTGGGTTTTGGCACTTTTGCGACACCCGGGCGTCCCTAGAGTCGATCCTGACGGTTATTTTCACGTCCAAACCCAAAATTTTGCAGGCGGCGAGGGAAATCCTGCTGCGAAGCGGCTGCCTTGTTTGGTAATGGAAAAGATTCACGGCAAAACTTTAGAAGAGGTTCTCGACGAACACCCTCAGGGCTGTCCGCAGGAATGGGTGTTTAGTTGGCTGAGTCAAGCTGTGCAAATTTTAGAGGAATTGCACAGGTGTCAAATTATTCACCGCGACATTAAACCCTCAAATTTGATGCTGCGAGACCCGGAATCGCCCCAAGTTTTGCTGAGCAAGGGTTTGGGCGGACTGCAATTGGTGGCGATCGACTTTGGGGGAGTTAAACAAATGGGCGGTGTCGAACGGGTGGGGAAAGATTCTCCGAGTTCGACGCGGTTGATTTCGCCCGGGTACAGTCCGCCGGAACAAATTGTGGGAGGCGGTGTCGTGCCGGCGACGGATTTTTATGCGCTGGGGCGGACTTGCATTCACTTGCTGACGGGGAAGTATCCGGCGGAAATTGAAGATCCGATGACGGGAGAGTTGCGGTGGCGCCACATTGTATCTGTGAGTCCGGCTTTGGCGAATTTGTTGGACGATATGGTGCGATCGAACGTGCAGCAGCGTCCGGCGACGGCCCAGGATGTTCGGGCGCGTTTGCAGGAGATTTATGCTAGGAGTAAGGGCAAAATCGCGATCGCCCCTGCAGGTCAAGCTATTTTAGAATTCTGCCGGCAAGTAGTGGTGGCGGGGGCGCAAAAAACGGCAAGTTTGACGGTTTTGCTGTTCGGCGCGATCGCCCAAATGGTGGTAGCTTCTCTGGATACCGGCTGGGAAATGGTGCTCGGTGGGGTTGGTGGAAGTGCGGGGGCGATCGGCGGTTTGGTTTTGGGCTATGCTTCGCCTCTTGGCCCGGAAATTGCCAGTTTTCTGAATGAAGGTTTGCACCAATTAATTCCTAATATGACTTTCGCTGTCGGGCCGGAAGTGCTGCTGTTTGGATTTGCGGGGTTGGGAACTGCGATCGGTTTGACGGATGCGGGGAGTTTTCGCCAGCAAAAACAGTATTGGCTGTCTGGATTGATGGGAGCTCAGGGCTATTTGTTGGCGGGTTTGTGCTGGATGGAAGCAACAGCTTCTAGCGGCGTGCAGGGGGTTATTTTGGGAGCTTTTGCGATCGCCTCTCTGACTGTGGGAATGGGTTTGCGCAGCCATCAATTAGTTCACGCTTTGGTAGTGGCTGTTTTCTCTACGGGAATGTTTCTGTTTCTGAATGCTTGGAACATTTTTCCGGGGAGTTTCTTGGGGATTTTGTCACTGTCTAACGCTACATTAGGCTGGCTGCAAATTTGGGGTTCAATTGTGTTTTTTGGTTTGTTGGGAAGTGCGATCGGGCTTTGTTTGGGAGTGAGTCATTATTTAATTGTGCCGCTGTTAAGGTGGTTGGGTTGGCGGTAAAAATAAATACCAAATCAGTATGCTAATCAAGTCGCTGTCAATTAAACCAGTCTCAAGATTTTCAATGGTTTGTACTCTCGCGATCGCCCTTGTGCTCGGTGGTGCCCATCTAGCAAATGCCGAATCGCGCGATCGAACCGTTGATAGATTAACCGATTTCTTGTTCTACAAGGTTAATCCTGAACTCAACAATCGCAAACTGCAAGCGGGCGATCGCAACTATATAAATGAATGGCAGAGATTACGCGCAGAAATCGATCCGCGAGTTAAGCCCGCACAAGAAGTCTGCAATAGGCCCGAACCAGGAGATATAGGATGGGAATTCACAGTAATTAACGGCGAAACATACGAGCAAACCTACGATCGCCTTGCAGATATAATTTTTTATAGCCGTCATCCTCAAACGACAGGGCAGCAAATTAGTATAGGTGATAAAGCCAGCAGCAATGAATGGTTAGCAATTCGACGCGAGATGTTTATTTCTAATTGTGGACTGTGAGATTCGATCGCATCACATTGAAGCATTGATGGAGGACAAATCTGCATGAATTACAGAAAGATGATGGCTCTGTTGCTGCTAGCATTAATTGCAGTCTGTGCCGGCTTTTCTACGAAAGCTTCAAATGCTGCCAAAACAGCACAGGAATCTGTAGCAATCTCGAATGCAGGCGTTGCAAAATTTGAGGGTGATTCTTGTGGGGTAGGCGTCCCGCCTGCTTTGAAAATACAGCGGACGGGCGGGACGCCCATCCCACAAAACAATCAAAATCATCCCGCAATTTTGCAACGCCACAATGCGATCCCTGACTTTTGGACAAACCAAAACGATGTTAGTGCCGATCGACATTCGATCGCAAATGTCAAAGTCTCGCAAATCGAGAGTCCGAGAAAATCGGCGCCTGTATCGTGTTCGCTAGAGGAATACCGAAGCTTTTTCGAGGACTTTGTTAGAGGCTACGACTATCAAAACAAAGAGATACGCAATACCTATACTTGGTCGGATATCCAAATCCGAGATTATCAAAATCCCAGCAAGCTTTTAAAGGTGATCGGTAAGCAAAACTACGATGATTTTAGAATTGGCTTAATCGACTATTCGTACATCTATGTGGACTCTTCGACAAAAAAACTTAGCCTCCGCGAGCAACTGAACAATAAACTGAAGATAAATGTCAAAAAGATCGATCGCCGAACATTCCGCGTAGATTATGTGAAAGCCGAGTTTGGTATAGATATGGAAGCAGAAGATAACAATGGCGATCTGATCCGCACTTATGGAGAACCCGGTGCTTATATTTTTGAGCATCGCAATGGATGTTGGAATTTGACGCAAGATTTGCGATCGCCAGTTCGATCGGGGACAGCACCCAAATGACCGATCGGTAAAAAATCCGGGATATCTACGGACACAAAAAAACTATTGTGGGGTGGGCATCTTACCTGCCCAAAAATCTACAATTTAGGTGCTAGAAAGCTTATAATCATCCATAAGATTAAATAATAGCCTCAGAGTCCCATGTCAAAAATATTACTAGAATCTTTTCGGACAGCCTATGCAAATATGGAGTTATCGCCGCTGATAACTCCGAAAGAAGTGGAAAACTTCCGAGTAGAATACGGGACGGAAGTCCTCGAACAATTAGAGCAATTAGTAGAAGATGACCCTTCCGGTAGGGGGAAAATTATTTTTAGCGGACATCGCGGTTGCGGCAAGTCTACACTGTTGGCGGAGTTTTGCCGCCAGATGGACGATCGCTATTTTACCGTCTTTTTCTCAATTTCCGACTTGATTGAAATGTCGGATGTCAATCATATCAATATCTTGTTTGCGATCGCAGTTCAGTTGATGGATGCAGCCGAAAAACAGCAAATTCCCATCAAAGAATCAATTAAAGAATCATTTTATAACTGGTTTGCCACTAAAACTAAAACAAAAATTGACGAATTGGGCGCCAGCGGATCGGTCGGTTTTAACTTGTTTAAGATGATTACAGGCAAGTTAAAAGCTGATGCGACGATTCGTGAAGAAATCAAACAAGAATTTATTCGCAAAGTTTCTGATTTGGTGGCGACAATTAACGAGATCGCTGCCGTAGTTCGAGAAGGCGCGAAAAAAGACGTAATTGTAGTGATCGATGACCTGGACAAGTTGGATTTAGGTGTCGTTCGCCAAGTTTATCAAGAACATATTAAAGCGCTGTTTTTGCCGAATTTTAGGATGATTTTAACGACTCCTATTTCCGCGCTGCGAGATGTCTCTTTAGCCGCTACCGTGGAAACGGAGACTAACGATCAAATCGTGTTCATGCCAGTCACAAAGCTGTTTAAACGCGGCGAAAGCCGAAATGCTGGTGCTGTTGCAATGGCGGAACCGGCGGCGAGATTGAAAGAGATTTTAGCTAAACGCTTGGGAAGCGAATTGATCGAACCGGAAACACTCGATCGCATTGTCGCATACAGCGGTGGAGTATTGCGAGAATTGATTAGAATTGCAAACGAATGCTGCCGCATTTGTTTGCGGTTGGTGCGGCGGAATCCTGAAGCTGAGGTTAAAATTAATGCTGAGGTGTTTGAGGAAGCGATTAATAAATTGCGGATCGATTTCGATACCCGTTTGGGAACGACTGATTATGAGATGTTGATTGCAACTTACAGAGATTTTAAACCTGCCGATCCGAAAGCACAAGGGTTTTTGGACTTGCTGCACGGGTTGTATGTTTTGGAGTATCGCAATGCTGTTTTGTGGTACGACATTCACCCGATCGTGCTAGAATTGTTAAAGCAGCGAGATGATTTTCCGCGTTAATAATTTCTTTTATACTCAACAATTAAACTTGGCGTTAAAACGGCGGTTGAAACCGTTGCTACACAAACAAAGTCGGCCTACGCCGACTAAGGTAATGTCTGAGTCCAAAGTCGATCCCCCCTAACCCCCCTTAATAAGGGGGGGACAAGAGTATTCTCAAAGTCCCCCTTAATAAGGGGGGGACAAGAGTATTCTCAAAGTCCCCCTTATTAAGGGGGATTTAGGGGGATCGAGACTTCGATACCAATGACAAGCAATTATGTCGAATCTCAACAGTCAAAACCCAGATAATTATGAAGATTTACTCGTGTCAATTGAAGCGGGTAAAGATATTCTCAACTTGCTAATCGCTGTTTGCGATGATAGCGACTGTCGCGATCGCCTAATTTCCAATTATGAAGCAGAACTCGAACCGGATATCCGCCGCTATCGCGTAGAATTGGCGAGGGGTGAACCGAGTTTGCGATCGGCGATCGCCAATTTAGTCGAACAAGAAGCATATTTGCAGCAGCGGGGAAAAGCCGTTATCACGGTGACGGGTGTGGAAAAGCTGCGGTTTTTTAAACAATTTGGCGAAATTCGATCGGAACAAGAAGTGTTTTTTGGCTATTTGCAATGGACGCGGGAAGCAATGCGGGAGTTTCCGTTTTCGATTGTCTTGTGGGTGACGCGACAAATTGAAATTCTGATTAGTAATGAGTCTCCTGATTTTTGGAGTTGGCGGAAAGGTGTGTTTCGCTTTGATACGAAAAAAACGGCGGCTGTTCCCAAAACTGAATTTGAACCGTTTCGATCCCTAGTTGAAGAGGACGATCGCGAACCGCCGAGTTTGATTCCGCTGGAAGATTTGCAGGATTTAATCGCGCGAACCGAACAGAAAAAAGGACTCGAAGACCCCAGTTTGGCAAGTCTTTATGCCAGTATGGGGAAGATTTATCACAGAAGGATAGAGTCGGGAGAGTGCGAAAACTTTCAGCAAGAGTATGAATTGGCTATCGACTGTTTTAAAAAGGCGATCGCCCTTCAGCAAGAGTTAGATGTGGAACTGGAATTATCAAGTAGCTTAAATTACCTCGCCGGACTTTATGAATCCCAGGGCAGGTACTCGGAAGCGGAACCGCTGTATTTGCAAGCTGTGGAAATAGACAGGCGCTCGCTTCCTGAAGACCATCCCAGTTTAGCTACTCACCTCAACAATTTAGCCGCACTTTATAAATCCCAAGGAAGGTACTCGGAAGCGGAACCGCTGTTTTTGCAAGCATTGGAAATAGGTAGGCGATCGCTTCCTGAAGACCATCCCATTTTAGCTACTCACCTCAACAATTTAGCCGGACTTTATAAATCCCAAGGCAGGTACTCGGAAGCGGAACCGCTGTTTTTGCAAGCTGGGGAAATACACAGGCGATCGCTTCCTGAAGACCATCCCATTTTAGCTAATCACCTCAATAATTTAGCCGAACTTTATCAATCCCAAGGAAGGTACTCGGAAGCGGAACCGCTGTATTTGCAAGCTGGGGAAATACACAGGCGATCGCTTCCTGAAGACCATCCCGATTTAGCTACTCACCTCAACAATTTAGCCCTATTTTATAAATCCCAAGGAAGGTACTCGGAAGCGGAACCGCTGTATTTGCAAGCTGTGGAAATAGACAGGCGATCGCTTCCTGAAGACCATCCCAGTTTAGCTACTCACCTCAACAATTTAGCCGGACTTTATCAATCCCAAGGTAGGTACTCGGAAGCGGAGTCGCTGTTTTTGCAAGCTGTGGAAATTATTCGCAGAAAATTGTCAGAAAATCATCCTCATGTTCTCATAGTTTGGGGAAATTATGTTGGGCTGTGGCGTGAAGGAATAAGTAAAGGACATTTGACATTTGAGCAATTGCAAAAACATCCTTTCGGGGAACTGTTATTAGCAGAACTTCAGGAATAAATAAAAATATCGCTCTTAGTTACAAATATTGTTAAAATGTACAATATGCAGCCTAGATTATAGATTATTTAGTCGAAAAGTAACGTAAACATTCTATAGCAAAACAAAAGGACAAAAAAATGGGCAGAGTCACCGCAACAATAACCGTCACCAATCACATCGATGAAATTCTGGGAGAAAGAGGGTTCATCTCCGCAGAGCAAATACGCTCTATCACCATCGATAACGTCTTAGTCGATACAGGAGCAACTCGACTCTGCTTACCAGCAGATATTATCAGTCAGTTGGGTTTGCCAATGCTAGGTGAAATCGACGGACATACGGCAATAGGAACCAGAAAATTTCGTCTGTTCAAAGATGTCACTCTTGCCGTAGCTGGACGAGAAGGCAGGTATGATTGTGTAGAAATTCCCGCCGGAGAAGAACCTTTACTCGGCTTAATTCCCCTCGAAGATTTGGGTTTAGAACCGGACTTGAAAAATCAGCAGTTGATTGTTTTGCCGGCCGAGGGACACCAAAGTTATATTCGGGTATAAAACCCGATAATTTTCGCCTCTTACTCTTAGTCCCCCTCTGCTCGGACTTGGTTTGACAAGAAGCGATTTCAAGCTCCGAATGATCGACGAGTATGGAACCCGGATTTGATATCATTAGTAATACCCAGAAATAATATTATATTTTTGCACTAAAATGTCAGTCACTACTCATCAATTAATTCAGTGGAAACAACAAGGGCGGTCAATTGTTGCCCTGACAGGTTATGATTATGCGATCGCCCAACTCATCGATCGAGCAGGCGTAGATATCATCCTAGTCGGCGATTCCCTCGCCATGACAGTCTTAGGCTACGAAACTACGCTACCGCTAACTCTGGATGAAATGCTGCACCACGCTAAAGCTGTGCGCCGCGGAGTTGAACAAGCATTAATTGTTGTCGATTTGCCGTTTTTGACATAC
Organism: Microcoleus sp. Pol7_A1; assembly: GCF_036701085.1. Taxonomy (NCBI): domain Bacteria; kingdom Bacillati; phylum Cyanobacteriota; class Cyanophyceae; order Oscillatoriales; family Microcoleaceae; genus Microcoleus; species Microcoleus sp. Pol7_A1. The sequence continues at coordinate 89,040 of NZ_JAUBQD010000020.1, read as the reverse complement.
CAAGAAAGTCCGCAGCAAGCCATGCACTCGGCCGGGAGAGTTTTGAAAGAAACAGGGGCTCAAGCTGTAAAATTAGAAGGTGGATATCCAGCAATGGCCGCCACAGTTTTGCAACTGACATCCGCCGGAATTCCGGTGATGGGACACGTCGGTTTAACTCCGCAGTCGGTACACCAACTCGGTTATAAAAAACAAGGAAAAACGGCCCAAGCAGCCGATCGCATCATAGCAGAGTCGATCGCGCTTCAAGAAGCCGGTGCTTTTGCGATCGTCTTAGAACACATTCCCTCAGACTTAGCGGCTCAAATTTCCCAAAAATTAACTATACCTACCATTGGTATCGGGGCCGGGCCGCACTGCGACGGTCAAGTTTTAGTTACTTCCGATTTGTTGGGACTTTCTGAAAAACAGCCGCCTTTTGCGAAAGCTTACGCCAATTTGCGAGAAACGATTACCCAAGCTGTCAAAGATTATTCCCTCGAAGTTAGAGAACAAAAATTTATAGAATAAATTCGTAGTGAGGGCTTCAGCCCTCATAAAACTCGCTCAAACTAAGCTGTTGCGGCATTTATATTTAACTTGTGGGGCGCGTTTTACTGCCCCCACACGATAGTTTCAAGAAATAGGACAGTCAAAATTAAGTCCTGTACAGCTTAATATTAAATGTGGCTTAAATACCCCTTTATTTCTTAGCCTTTTGGAGAGGAAATAAAATTTGTTGAGGAGCGTTTCAACCCCACACTTAATACCAAAATGGCCTTAAACACGCCTTATTTCTTAATCTTTTAGAGAGGAACGAAACTTTGTTGAGGAGCGGTTTCAACCGCAGACTTCATACCAAATCTGGCTTAAATACCCCCTTTATTTGTTAGTCTCCAAGAGAGGGGAAAAAGTTTGGGTACTATCAATTTCAACCGCTGAGTCAGAGCGCGGATTTCTAACCCGGATTCGGTATAAGTTCCTCACTACAAACCTAATTTACACCTTCGGCTGACCCTCTTGCTCATTCTCCTTCTCCTTCGGGACCGATTCATCATCACCTAGACCTACCCCTTCCTTGAAACTCCGCAGCGTTTTGCCCAAAGCATTTCCCAACTCAGGAATTTTCTTGGGGCCAAAAATTAGAATAGCGACTACCGCAATAATGCCCATTTCGGGCAATCCCAGACCAAACATACAAAATCTCCTGTAAAACTTGCTCGATCGTAAGTCAATCTACTGATATTGTTAAAGTATCTACCTTTTTTCCTGCATCCTGCAACAGTAGAATCAAGTTTTATTAAGCTATCCCCCGATAAATAGGAATGTTAGAAATATCCCAGCCTTCCCTCCGCGAACAACAGCACTACCTCATCCGCAATTTAGCAGACCGGATGGAAGCAGTATGGCACCGCTATCTAGACCTGGAACCCTACCACCTGCCCGCTGAGTTGGGATACGTAGAAGGGCGCTTGGAAGGAGAAAAACTGATCATTGAAAACCGCTGCTATCAAACGCCCCAGTTCCGCAAAATACACCTCGAACTCGCTAAAGTCGGGCCGGTACTTGACATACTGCACTGCGTGATGTTTCCCAGACCGAATTATGCTTTGCCGATGTTCGGTACGGATATAGTAGCAGGCAAAGGTCAAGTTAGCGCCGCGATCGCAGACCTTTCTCCCCTCAATCGAGAGCGAACTTTGTCGGAAACCTACCGAACTCAACTGGAAATTTTGCCGGTCAACCAATTTTCTTCTCCCCGCCAAATTCCAGAATGGGGGGATATTTTCTCAGAATTTTGTCTGTTTGTGCGGCCAGAGTCGATGGAAGAAGAAAACAGATTTCTGGACATAGTTGAATCCTACGTGGAAATTCACTGCCAACAGGCAGTCGCCTCTGAACCAGTCTCTGCGGCCGAAGAATCGAAAATTCTCGACGCTCATATTTACTACTGCAGCCAGCAGCAGCAAAACGACAAAACCCGCCGCGTACTCGAAAAAGCTTTCGGTCAAGATTGGGCCGAACATTACATGACTGAGGTGCTGTTTGATTTTCCTAAATAGCTGAAATTGGTTTACACTACTTCATAGTAGGTGGGCAAAACTTAATGAGGAAATCACCTACTTTATAAGTCATGGGAAAGGAATCACGGGTCAAGGATAAATCATTTTTAAAACCCCCAGGGCGAGGAGTTATCGGTTTAGCGATCGCTGCCACTATCATTACCACAGGAGTCGGTTTTTGGCAAGTATCTCAAATTAGAAAAGCCGAAGAGTTAAAGGCAGCGGCTGCAACGGCTGCTGCAACTCCCGTCGCCACCCGCACCAGCGTCACAGCTTTGGGTAGGTTGACTCCGCAGGGGGAAGTTATCAAATTGTCGGCTCCTTCGGCGTCGGAGGGAGCAAGAATTGAACTCTTGCAGGTGGAAGAGGGCGATCGAGTTATTCAAGGACAAATCATAGCAGTTCTCGATACGCGCGATCGGCTCCAAGCAATCCTCCAACAAGCCGACAAAGAAATCAAAGTCAAACAAGCAGAATTAGCGAAAATTCAAGCAGGCGCGAAAACCGGCGTTGTCGGCGCTCAAAAAGCAGAAGTTGCCAAGTTTGAAGCACAAGTGCAAAGAGAAACCGAAGGCGAATCAGCCAATATCGCCCGATTAGAAGCTCAACTGCGGAGAGAAACCGAAGCCGAACAAGCTAACGTCGCCAAATTCGAGGCCGCGCTGCAAAGAGAAACCGAAGCCGAACAAGCTAATCTTGCCAAATTTGAGGCACAACTAGAAAGAGAAACAGAGGTGCAGCAATCCAAATTGGCTAGGTTAGAAGCTCAATTGCGGGGCGAAATTGCCTCTCAAAACGCTACAGTCGATCGGCTAAAAGCCGAATTAACCAACGCCGAAGCCGAGGAACGACGCAATAAAGAACTCTCAGAAACAGGCGCAATTTCTGCTTCCGCCTACGACACCAAACGCTTAGCAGTAGATACGGCTCGCCACAAAGTCAAAGAAGCTCAAGCTGTATTAGAAAAAACAGTGCAAACACTGCAAGAGCAAATAGTCGAAACAAAAGCGACAGTCAAACAAACAGTAGAAACAGGCAAGCAGGAAATCAATCAATCCCGAGCCAATCTCCGACGCAAGTTAGAAACTGGCAGGCAGGAAATTAACCAAGCTAGAGCCACTTTAAATCAAAAGATAGAAACTGGTAGAGAACAAATCAATCAAGCCGAAGCAATACTCAAACAAAAAGCAGAAACCGGCCAAGAACAAATCAATCAAGCCAAAGCAAATCTCGACCAAATTGCCGAAGTCCGTCCCGAAGACGTGCAAGCCGCCCAAGCCGCCATTGAAAGTGCGATCGCCACTAAACAAAAAGCTCAAGTAGACTTAAACTTAAGTTACGTCAAAGCACCCGTATCCGGCTACATCCTCAAAGTTCACAGCCGACAAGGAGAAGGTGTCAACACTCAAGACGGCATCGTAGAACTAGGCGGCACCGATCAAATGTACGCCATAGCAGAAATTTACGAAACCGACATCGCCAAAGTGCGAAACGGTCAGCGCGCTACCGTCACCAGCCCGGTATTTGGAGGCACTTTGGAAGGCACAGTCGATCGCATCGGCAAACAAATCGGCAAAAAAGATGTCCTCAATACAGACCCCGCAGCCGACACCGATGCTAGAGTGGTCGAAGTAAGAATTCGGCTCGATCCCGAATCGAGCAAGAAAGTTGCAGCCCTAACAAACTTACAGGTTGAAGTTAAAATAAATATCTAAATTTTACGTTTACAGGACTTACGCATGGGGACTCAAGAAACCGGGTTTTTTTACCGAGATTAAGGGTTTGAATCAAATATAAGGGTAAAAAAAACCCGTTTCTCAACACCCGTGCTTAATTCCTAAAATTATTCAATCCCCAACCCAAAATCTCAAATCTAAAATCGGAGGATTATGGCAAAAATACCGCTAGCTTGGGCACAGTTAACCCGCGAAAAAATGCGCTTAGTAATCGCGCTAGCCGGCATTGGCTTCGCCGACTTGCTGATGTTTATACAGTTCGGATTTAGAGATGCACTATTTGAAAGTTCCGTCAGCTTTCATGCACAGCTAAAAGGCGATATTTTCATCACCAGCACCCAGTCAACGGCTTTAATAGCCATGAAAAGTTTTCCCCAGCGGCGTTTGTATCAAGCTTTGAGTTTTAATAGCGTTACAGGAATTAGCCCGGTATATTTAGGCTTTGGTTTGTGGAAAAATCCCGCCCCAGACAAAAGCAATACCCGCCAACTGATGGTAATCGGTTTTGACCCCAGTCATCCCATCTTTGAAATGCCGGAAGTCAAAGATAATTTAGACAAAATCAAACTTCCCGATGTTGTTTTATTCGATCGAGCCTCGCGCCCGGAGTTTGGTCCAGTAGCAGAATATTTTAACCAGGGAAAGCCTGTGGCAACTGAAATAGATAACCGCCGCGTTACTGTAGAGGGGTTATTTACTTTAGGAGCATCTTTCGGTGCTGATGGCAATATTATTACTAGCGATTTGAACTTTCTGCGGATTTTTCATAGTAGAAGAAGTAGAGGTTTAATTGATGTCGGAATTGTTCACTTGCAGCCGGGAACGGATGTCAAGGCTGTGATTGCAAAAATGAGGGCAAGTTTACCGCAAGACGTGACAATTGCTTCTCAAGAAGAGTTTGTAGCTTTTGAGAGAAAATATTGGGAAGAAAGCACGGCGATCGGATTTATTTTTACTCTCGGCGCGACAATGGGGTTTATCGTTGGAATCGTGATTGTCTATCAAATTCTCTATACTGATGTTAATGACCATTTGCCAGAATACGCTACGTTAAAGGCGATGGGATATAAAGACGGTTACTTTTTGAGTGTGGTTTTTCAAGAGGCTTTAATTTTGGCAATCCTTGGTTATCTGCCAGGACTTGGGATTTCTGTGGTGCTATACGGTTTAGCTAGAACTGCTACGAGTTTACCGATGTACATGAGTTTGGGAAAAGTTGTAACTGTGTTTACAATGACAGTTATCATGTGTTCTGTGTCGGGGGCGATCGCAGTTAGGAAGTTGCAGGCGGCTGACCCAGCAGATATTTTTTAAGGAAGGAAGAAGGAAGAAAGAAGAAAGAAAGAAGGAAGAAGGAAATACCAATTACCAATTATGAATTAACAGCTACAAATTACTAATGAATACTTTACCAGTTGTCTCAATTAAAAATCTCAATCATTCCTTTGGGGAAGGACAACTTCGCAAACAGACATTATTTGACATCAACCTCGAAATTTATCCGGGCGAAATCGTACTGATGACTGGACCTTCGGGATCTGGTAAAACAACATTGTTAACCTTGATTGGAGCTTTGCGATCGATCCAAGAAGGTAGTCTTAAAATTCTCGACCAAGAATTGCGGGGAACCGGGAAAAATAAATTAGTTAAAGTCCGGCGCGACATCGGCTATATTTTCCAAGCTCACAATTTGCTCAAATGCTTGACAGCTAGGCAAAACGTGCAAATGTCTTTAGAACTGCACAGCCATCTTTCTCGTCAAGAAACTAATGATAAAATAGAGGGAATGCTGGAAGCTGTAGGCTTGGGAGAAAGAATAGATTATTACCCGGACAGTCTTTCTGGCGGACAGAAACAAAGAGTTGCGATCGCCCGGGCATTAGTCAGCCAGCCGAAATTAGTATTAGCGGACGAACCCACAGCAGCCCTAGATAGTAAATCAGGTCGAGATGTGGTAGAAATTATGCGAGGTTTGGCCAAAGAACAGCACTGCACTATTTTGCTGGTCACCCACGACAACCGCATTTTAGACATAGCCGATCGCATTATTCACATGGAAGACGGCTACCTCGCACAAGATACATCAACAGCCGCTGCCACAGGCGTTCTTTCGGAAAAATAAAATTAATCAACCTAAACTTATTTGCGAGAACTGGGACGCTTTCCTCCTACCTTAGCAGGACTTTTTGTTGCACCTTTGGCTGAAGTTTTAGAACTACTTTTGCCGTTTTTTTGGCCTTTCGCTCCTGTCAACTGCCTCTCAAGGTCATTTGCAGGTCGGCCTGCAGGCGTTCTCGTAGTCCTAAAGGTAACATTCACCCCTTCATTCGACTGTTCCAGCACCAACATCGGCGTCGGCTTGGCTTTTTGATCCCACTCAATATGAACGATGCGACCTTGAATTGTCGGCTGCCAACTGTCGTGGTCGTCAGAAGGACTCAGATAAGTTTCCAAACAGTCAATAATTTGATTAATTGTCGCCGATGTTGCCTGAGTCGGCAGTTTCATCAGCTTAATTTGAATCCGAAACAGCACTCGTTTTTCTATTTTTACTGCGGGATCGCCAGTTTCGTATTCGATATCAAACATCGAATCCACTTGCCTGCCGGTGCCCGCCGACCCGTTTTTCTCTCCCACCGCACTCTGCGTCGGACGTAGGGCAATACTAATTTTGTCTTTGACTTTTTGCTTGATCTGGTTCACAATGCCAAAGTGAAAAACTTCTTCCGCCATCCGCATTCTCAGGTAGTCTAAATTAAAGTCTCGGGAGTGGATAAGGTCGGGATTCTTTTCCATTTTTGAGATTGTTTCCAGAGCCATTTTGTATTTTTTCTGGAGTTCTCGATTTCTAAACTCCTCAAATTTGAGCTTTTTGCTCAAATCGCCGAGTTTTAGCTTGGTAAACACCGCTAAACCGATAAGCAATAACAACAGTAATCCCGAGGCTCCCATGAAGAGTTGGTCTGAGGACGGATGTCCGGGTTTAGCCTGTTTAGGTTTGGGAGAGGCTACTGCCAACCTTGGTTCTACAAGGATTATTTGGGTTGACATGGGCTTTTAAAGGGTAAAATTTGACGCTATATTTATACAGGACTCCAGAGTAGAGCTGGTAGTGCAACTCGATCAACCAACATTGACATCATTCCACCATCATCTTGGTACAACTGGATTTCTGCAACTGGAGCACGCACCCTCTAATTAATACTTTATCTTTAATAGCAAGCAGGTTTCCGAAATCTCGGAAAATCCTGCGCTGGCAGTGGCAAAAAGAAATGGTGAATTGTCTGTAATATATTATACCAATAGAGCGAAAAAAAATGTTTGTTCGGCGGTCTCCGTTTCTAGCAAAATAAAAAGAAATACACATAAATTAATAGTAACTCTGGGAGCGAACAGCAGAAAACATCAAGGAGAACAGTCGATCGCCCGGACGATCGAGGCGCGGACGTTGGGAGGGTGCTAATTCCTACTGTGCGCTCGCTCCCGCCTTGCAAGCCCACCGGGCGGCTTGCTGTGAAAGTCGAGCTGTGGTGCGATCGAACAACGTCTCCTTAGCTAAGATTACAGCTAATACCACCCATATTCGATCGTGACTTACGAACCCCTACACCACAAATATCGCCCTCAGACATTTGCCGAATTAGTCGGTCAAGAGGCGATCGCCCAAACCCTCACCAGCGCCATCCTGCAAGAGCGCATAGCACCAGCATATCTATTCACCGGCCCCAGAGGCACCGGTAAAACCTCCAGTGCCAGAATTTTCGCCAAATCTCTCAACTGTATTTCTACGGTTGCCCCCACCCCGACACCCTGCGGCAAATGCAACGTTTGCCAAGAAATTGCCCGAGGTTCGACGCTAGATGTCATCGAAATTGACGCCGCCAGCAACACGGGAGTAGATAACATTCGGGATTTAATCGAACGATCTCAATTTTCTCCCGTACAGTGCCGCTATAAAGTATATGTAATAGACGAAGTTCATATGCTCAGTACCCAGGCATTTAATGCTTTATTAAAAACATTAGAAGAACCGCCAGACCGCGTTGTATTTGTCCTCGCAACAACCGACCCACAAAGAGTATTACCAACTATTATTTCTCGTTGCCAAAAGTTCGACTTCCGCCGCATCCCCCTCGAAGCAATGATTGCTCACTTGCACAAAATTGCCCAATTAGAAAATATCAATATTGCCAGTGATGCAGTACAAATGGTCGCTCAAATGGCCCAAGGAGGTCTGCGAGATGCCGAAAGTTTGCTAGACCAACTGAGCTTATTTCCCGGTCAAGTAACAGTCGAAAAAGTTTGGGATCTAGTCGGTGCAGTCCCTGAAAATGATTTAATGGATTTGCTGCAAGCTATTGATACAGATAACGCTACAGCATTAATAGACATGACCCGCCACCTCATGGATCGCGGTCGGGAACCGCTAATCGTGCTGCAAAGTCTCGCGAGCTTTTACCGAGATTTGCTAATAGCCAAAACTGCACCAAAGCGATCGGATTTAGTAGCTTTAACATCTGCAACTTGGGAAAAACTTTGCAATTTTGCCCGCGATTGGAATGCCGAGTTGATTTTGGCAGGTCAGAAACATTTGCAAACCCACGAAGTGCAAATTAAAAACACTACTCAGCCGCGTTTGTGGCTGGAAGTAACGCTGTTGGGATTGCTGCCCTCAGCAATTAGAACTCAGCAGCAACCGGCAGCCGAACCAGCGAAAAATGTTGCTCCATCACAAATTCACCCCCCCCAACCCCCCCTTAGCAAGGGTGAGAACCAGACATCTAATATTGAACAATCATCAGTTCCCAATTCGCAAAATCCTCCACCTCAGCCGCCGCCTGTGGCTAATCCAAAAGAAATCGCACCTCCTGCACAAATTCCCGCACCTGTACCAACTGCTGAAACGAATCAAACAAATTATTCACCGACTAATTCAGCCGATGAAATCGATTTAAATCGAGTGTGGGAACAGATACTTGACCGCGTGCGACCGCACGGCACTCAATCGCTGCTTCGCCAACACGGACAGCTAGTAATTTTTAGCAATAATACTGCTCATGTTAAGATTAGTTCGCAGCCGTTGCTCAATATGGTTAAAGACAAAGTAGCTAATATAGAAGAAGCTTTTGTGCAAGTTTTTAACCGTCGAGTAACAGTAAAAGTGGGCTTGACAAATCCCGGTGAAAGTAATAGTTCCCGCGCCAATAATTTGCCAAACTCTAACGGACGTGTTGGCGAAAATCCCAGAAATTCTAATCCTCCCAATAATGCGGGCCAACAGGTGCAGAACTCGGCAGGTTCTGAGATTACAGATGATTTTTTGGGGAATGGTGGAGAAGAACAAAAACACCCGCCAGCGCCTGAAAATACTGCGGTTAATGTGCCGGCAATTTCTGAATCGCGATCGCCCGCAAACGCCTCTACAGACTCTCAAAATGACTCTAACGCTCAGGCTGTAGCGGTGCGTGATGACGCGCGAGATGTCGCAAATTCGGCTAGGAAGTTGGCTGATATATTTGACGGGGAAGTAGTCGATTTATCTGATGACTTGGAGATTTGGGAGTCGGAAACTTTTAGATTGGAATCTGAACCGGATTTTTCTGAGTTATCTTCTGAGTTAAATGAGGATGATTTTATAGATTGGTAAATCTATGCTTGCGGCAGCGAAATGTGCAAAATTTCCCCGATCGCACAAAATCCAGCGCGGGTGTAAACTCGGAATTCCTCCTCGTGTCCCGGCATCAGAAACGCCACCGCAACACCCGCCTCGAAAGCCTCTCGCAGCAGCCGGGCCGTCAAGGCCCCTGCTATGCCCCGCCGGCGAAAAGGGACGCGCACGCCGATACCGGCGATTTCTGTCGTCTGATTTGCCGGCACAGTAAACATTCCAGCCCCCGCAGGTTCGCCCGTTGCTGCTACGCGGGCGAGTACCGCGATGCTGCCTGCTGCCAGACTTTTCCGAAGACTGTCAACGTCTTCAGGGCTTGGTGCAGCCTCTGTGAAAGCCTCGTGTTGCACCGCGGCTGTACCGAGGAGCTCGGCTTCGGAAACTGGCACAATTAGTTCGATGTCTGGGGGGAGGGGAAGCAATTTCTCGGAACCGGGAGTGCAAGTCATCAGCGGCAAGCGTCCCTCAACGGTGAAACCGGCGGATATCAGGGTTTCTTCGACAGCAGGCGCTAGTTTCGCGACATACTCCAAACGCGGCTTTCGCCCGCGCACAGAGTACGCAGCGATTAGGGCGTTGACATCAGCGAGCGAGGGTGCGGCGTCGTCGTCGGGAATCGCATAGTTGAGATAAGGGTTGGCGCTGTGGCGACTGAAGGTAGCGAGGAACGGCCCGATCAGCTCGGTGTCGCGCTGCTGGCTCGCCGCAAAGCGCAGGTATGATTGAATGCGAGATTCCATAAGTGGCTGTGCTGAAAACCTTGCTCTTAAGCTGACTCTGGCTTGGGCAGCGAAGACGGAAGTACCAACAACTCGGCGGTCGATCGCTTCTCGACCATTTCCTTAGTAATCGTACACCGGGCAACATCCTTGCGCGACGGCAACTCGTACATCACATCCAACATCAATTCTTCGACAATTCCCCGCAGCGCCCGCGCTCCAGTTTTGCGGCGGTATGCCTCCTGGGCGATCGCCCGAATCGCATCCGGCTTAAAGTCCAACTGCACATTATCCATCTTCAGCAGCTTTTGATACTGCTTAACCAAAGCATTGCGCGGCTCAGTCAAAATCGCCATCAGCGTTTCCTCATCCAGCGGCTCTAACACCGCCGCCACCGGCACCCGCCCAATAAACTCAGGAATCATCCCAAACTTCACCAAATCATCCGGTTCCAGTTGCTTGAGTACATCAGCAGCCCGCTTTTCCTTCGGCTGAGCTTCTCCGGGCTGAATAAAACCCATTGACTTTTTACCCGTTCTCTGCTCTATCACTTTCTCTAGACCGACAAAAGCGCCGCCGCAAATAAACATGATATTGCTGGTATCAATTTGGATGCAGTCTTGATAGGGATGCTTGCGGCCGCCTTGGGGAGGTACATTGGCGATCGTCCCCTCCAGCATTTTCAGCAGCGCCTGCTGCACGCCTTCCCCAGACACATCCCGCGTAATCGAAGGGTTTTCGCTCTTGCGGGCTATTTTGTCAATTTCATCAATATAAATAATTCCGCGCTGCGCCTCTTCCACGTCCATATCTGCCACTTGCAGCAGCCGCAGCAAAATATTTTCCACATCTTCCCCGACATAGCCCGCTTCCGTCAGCGTCGTCGCGTCAGCCACCGCAAACGGCACGTCTAGCATATCCGCCAAAGTCTGAGCCAGCAGAGTTTTGCCGCAACCCGTCGGCCCAATTAACAAAATATTCGATTTTTGCAGTTCTACTTCTTCCGGCGGGTGCTTGCCGCTATTTTTTGCATGGATAAAGCTCAGGCGCTTGTAGTGGTTGTAAACTGCCACCGAGAGCACCTTTTTCGCCTCATCTTGCCCGATCGCGTTTTCGTCGAGGTAATTTTTAATTTCCCTCGGCTTCGGAATTTGGCTCATCGACATACTTTTGCCCGAAGTAGCGCGGCGCTTTTGCGTCGTTTCCTGCTTCGGGGCCACCGCTGCAGCAGGCACTGCACTCGAATCAAACAACTCCTCATCTAAAATTTCATTGCACAAGTCCACGCATTCGTCGCAGATATACACCCCGGGCCCTGCGATCAACTTGCGTACTTGCTCTTGAGACTTGCCACAAAACGAACATTTTAGATGGGAGTCGTACTTAGACATAACAGCCTCTTAATTCAGTGCAGTGACATTCTCTCCCGCCGCCGGAAGGTTTTCCTTTTCGATAACTCGATCGACCAAACCGTAATTTTTGGCTTCCTCGGCTGACATAAAAAAGTCGCGCTCTGTATCAGCCTCTAATTTGTCGATCGGTTGGCCTGTGTGGTGCGCTAGCAGTTGATTCAGCTTACGCTTATGATAAAGGATTTCTTTGGCTTGAATCTCAATATCAACTGCTTGACCTTGAGCGCCTCCAAGCGGCTGGTGAATCATAATCCGGGAACTCGGAAGAGACATCCGCTTACCGTGGGCTCCTGCTGTCAGTAGAAATGCGCCCATACTCGCTGCCAAACCGTAACAAATCGTCACCACATCCGGGCGGATTTGCTGCATTGTGTCATAAATTGCCATGCCGGCCGTCACCGAGCCGCCGGGGGAATTAATGTACATTTGGACATCTTTTTCTGGGTCTTCGGCATCTAGATACAATAGCTGAGCCACTATTGAGTCAGCAACTTCGTCGGTTACGGGAGTTCCTAAAAACACAATTCGCTCCCGCAGCAAGCGCGAGTAAATGTCAAAAGCCCGCTCGCCCATCCCCGACTGTTCTAGTACCATCGGCACTACATTGCTGGGGCTGGAACTGACATCAAAATCGTTATAGCTTGTAATTAGGTAATTGGAAGATTGAGATACAACCATAAGACACCAGTCAAGGATTCTAGACAATTTGCTGCTGCTGATGAAAGCTTTAAATTAAGCCGCCAGCTTTTAACTATTATGCCTCTTCTGAACGGATATCGGGGAAATGCGGAGTTTTGAGTACGTGAGATTGCTTTTTGCGCTTTGCACAACGCTGGCGGCGTGAATGAGTTAAAACACTTACTTGTAAATCATTGCTGCTTCTAGTAGACACCCGCAGCTTGCAGTAAGCTGCGGGTGCGCGGTTAAAACCACGGTTGATTCCATGCCCCCAATTAGGACATTTGAACACATTAAGTTTTATTCTTCGCCTACAACTTCCACTTCGACGCTTGTGGCTGCTTCTTCTTCTGAAACTTCAGCGTCTGATTCTTCTGATTCTTCTGCTGCGGGATTCAGAGAGCCTTCAGGGACGAGTTCGATTGTCCCTTTTTCTTCCAACCATTTCAGGGTTTTTTGTTTGAGCAAGTCTTCCCTTACAAATTCCTGCAACCTTTGGGGATCAAAATCTCCTTTGGGAAACTGCTTTCTGACTTTTGCTACTTCTGCTGCTACTTCTGCGTCTTCCACAGATAAGGATTCCAGCTTGGCTACTTCTGCCAGAGCTAGAGTCTGCTTGAGCCGATCGACTGCTTCCGGACGCGAGCGTTCCCGCATCGGGCCCATATTTTCTTCCGTAAACAGTTGGTTGATATCTATGCCGTAATTTTTCAATTGGACGGCTTGTTGATTCAACAAATAATCGATTTCGCGATCGACCATTGTTTCGGGAATTTCCACTTCTATTAGCTGCACGAGTGCTGCAGATATAGCTTTTTCCTTATTAGCTGATGTCTTGTTTTCTTGCTCTGCTTTAAACCGAGTTTCGAGGGATGCGCGGAGTTCTGCTAAAGTTTCAAACTCGCTGACTTCTTGGGCGAAGTCGTCGTCCAACTCCGGCAATTCTTTTTCCTTAAGTTCTTTGAGGGTAATCGTAAAGACTGCTGGTTTTCCCGCTAATTCTTCACTGCTATACTCATCAGGGAACTCCACGGAAACTTCTCTGGTTTCTCCCGGATTCATCCCGATCATGCCTTGGATAAAGCCCGGTACAAACTGATTTTCCGACAATTCTACTTGAAAGTCTTCTGCTTGACCGCCGGGAATTTCTGCGGGAGTTTCGCCTTCGGGTGCTTCCGCAAATCTACCGGAGAAATCTACCAAAGCGGTGTCTCCCAACTGAGCCGGCCGGCCTTCTACGGGGATTAAAGCAGCTTTGTCCGATCGATATTTTGCCAGTACCTCATCTACCTGAGCCTCATCATACTTAGCTTCTTCTGCTTGAAGCTGCAAACCTGTGTACTGACCCAATTTCACTTCGGGTTCTACGTCAACCTTAGCCGAAAAAATCAGAGGCTGTTCTGGATCGAACTTAGCTAGTAATTCTTCAAACTCGGTGCGCAGTTCAAAACTGCCAATTGCCGGAATTTTTTCTTGTTCGAGGGCTTTTTGCAGCGACTCATTAATCAAATTTTCCAAAGCAGTCGCCTTCAAGCGAGTCTGACCCAGGCGCTGTAGCAAAACTTGACGGGGAACTTTGCCTTTGCGGAACCCAGGAATATTGACCTCGCGAGCGAATTGTTTAATTACTTGCTCGTAAGCTTGTTTTGACTTTTCTGACGGTACTTCGATTTCCAGACCAATTTGGCTAGCTGGAAGTTTTTCCTGGGTTACTTTCATCGGCTTTTTTGATATTTAACAATAGTGTAATAAAATACATACAAATCTGACTTTGCCTGCATTTTAAGTTTGTACGCTTTGATTTGTAGCGGCACAACTACAAACACCTTTACCGGATGAGACTGTAAGTCGTAACCGGCTACTTTTTTGGCTTTTGCCAAATAGTTTTAGTGTGAGGATACTAGCTTTTGCTGCTAGGAAAGTGGAGGTTAAGTCCACTAATCGCCGATGAACCATAGCACATATCGCCCTTAGATGTCAATGTTTTGGGCCGCCCGTCAATGTCAACGGATGCGCCTGCTGGCAGAACGATGCGGATTGGCGCGGGGCGATCCTCTTCGAGGGATTCGCTAACGGCAAAAGATGCTAAACTGGCATTGGGTTACAATCGCACGGATCGATCGGGATGTTCGATCGCCCGTTTCGGTTAACTGCACCATTGCCATCCTCTCATGCTCCTGATGTCGCATAACATTAATTAAGTTTGATATTGAGAATTGCAGTTATTTAAATTTTTGATTTCGATCGTTTAGAGTATAATTTTTGGAGGAAAGTAATTTGTCTCAATCCTATCGAGTTGCCATTTTAGGAGCCACCGGCGCAGTCGGGGCCGAGTTGCTAGAACTCTTGCACAGCCGGAGTTTTCCGATTTCTAACTTGAAGCTGCTGGCTTCGGAACGTTCAGCAGGAACTACATTGCCTTTTGGCGGCGAGATGCTGCCGGTCGAAGCAGTTTCGGCGCGATCGTTTGATAATTTAGATCTGGTGCTCGCCTCTGCCGGCGGCTCTACTTCTAAACTATGGGCTCCGCAAGCGGTGGCAGCCGGAGCAGTGGTCATTGACAATTCTAGCGCTTTCCGCATGGATGCGACCGTACCGCTAGTGGTTCCCGAAGTCAATCCCCAAGCGGCGGCAGCTCACCGAGGTATAATTGCTAATCCCAACTGCACGACGATTTTGATGGCAGTTGCCGTTTGGCCGCTTCACAAAGTTAAGCCGGTACAGCGCATAGTGGTAGCGACTTACCAGTCTGCCAGCGGGGCAGGGGCGAGGGCAATGGAGGAAATGAAAGCTCAAGCAAGAGCAATTTTGCAGGGGGAAATGCCCAAAACAGATATATTTCCCTACCCATTAGCATTTAACTTGTTTCCGCACAACACCCCGATTAACGATTTGGGGTATTGTGAAGAAGAAATGAAAATGGTAAACGAAACTCGGAAGATATTTGGTACGGACGAGATTAAAATTACGGCAACTTGCGTGCGGGTTCCCGTACTCCGCGCTCATTCGGAAGCGATTAATCTAGAGTTTGCAGAGCCTTTTAGCCCGATCGAGGCCAAGGAAATCTTACAGCAGGCAAGCGGGGTTAAGGTGGTAGAAGACTGGCAAGCTAATTATTTCCCGATGCCTGCAGACGCCAGCGGTAAGGATGAGGTGTTAGTCGGCAGGATTCGCCAAGATATTTCTCACCCCTGCGGGTTGGAGATGTGGCTGTCTGGCGATCAAATCCGCAAAGGGGCGGCTTTAAATGCGGTGCAGATAGCTGAGTTGCTGGCCCAAAAAGATTTGTTGCGCACCCCAGTGGCGGCGGCTTCTAATTAGGGGGAACCCTCGCAACTTGAAAATTGAAATGGGGGATTTTAGATAAACCTTTCATCTGAAATCAAAAATTTAAAATCAAAAATCAACAGTCTAAAATCGGAGAAAGTGTGGTAAAGTTTGGACGGGTTCTGACTGCAATGATTACGCCGTTTAAGGAAGACGGCAGCGTTAACTATGCGGTAGCAGAACAACTGGCAGTTCATTTAGCCGATCGCGGTACGGATAGCTTGGTAGTGTGCGGAACTACGGGCGAGTCTCCCACTATGACCTGGGATGAAGAGTACGAATTATTTCAGGTGGTACAAAAGGCGGTGGCCGGTAAGGCATTGGTAATCGCAGGAGCGGGATCGAATTCTACTTCAGAAGCAGTCGCAGCTACCCAAAAAGCAGCTAAACTCGGGTTAGACGGCTGTTTGCAGGTGGTTCCTTATTACAACAAGCCGCCGCAAGAAGGTTTGTACAATCATTTTCGGGCGATCGCGCAATCTGCTCCAGAATTCCCTATAATGTTATATAACATCCCCGGTCGCACCGGTCAGAATATGTTGCCGGAGACGGTTGCTAGATTGGCAGAAATCCCCAATATTGTGGCCGTAAAAGAAGCAAGTGGCAACTTGGATCAAGCAAGTCAAATTCGGTGCTTGACATCCCCTGAATTTGCCATCTATTCTGGAGATGATTCCCTAACTTTGCCGATGTTGGCGGTAGGAGGATCTGGTGTAGTTAGCGTAGCCAGCCATCTGGTAGGAGAGCAACTGCAACAGATGATCGAAGCTTTCGAGAGCGGTCAAGTTCAAGTCGCTACCCAGATTCACTTGCAACTTTTTGACCTGTTTAAAGCTCTTTTTCTCACCACAAATCCCATTCTCGTCAAGACAGCTCTTAAACTTCAAGGCTGGGATGTAGGTTCCACCCGTCTGCCCCTGTGCGATCCGCCCGTTGAGATGACTCAAAAGTTAAAGGACGTACTGAGCCAGCTAGCCGCAGTATCAGCTATCTAGACAGGCGAGAACGAGTTTTCAGACAACTGAATATTGGTTGCGATCGGTCATTAGTTGTTAGTCATCCGTCCTTAGTAATTAATTGTTAGTAATTAGCTAACAGTCAAAAATTAAAGACAGAGGATTAAAGACTGAAGGCAAAAGACAACTGAATGTAGGGGATAGTAAAACCCCCAGGGAAGTTTTCCATAAATATTTGGAAAAATATTGCCCTACCAACGAACAGCAGACGACAGACGACAGACGACAGACAACAGACAACAGACAAATAACAAAATAACTAACAAAGGATACGCATGATCAAAAATACAACTGCATCTGCTCTAAAAGTGATTCCCCTCGGCGGGCTGCACGAAATCGGTAAAAACACTTGTGTGTTCGAGTACGGCGACGAAATAATTCTTTTAGATGCAGGTTTAGCGTTCCCGACAGATGGAATGCACGGTGTAAATATTGTCCTCCCAGACATGACTTACCTGCGGGAAAACAGCCACAAAATTAAAGGTATGATCGTCACTCACGGTCACGAAGACCACATTGGCGGCATCCCCTATCACCTGAAACAATTTGAAATTCCGGTGATTTACGGGCCGCGTTTGGCGATGGCTTTGCTAGCCGGAAAATTGGAAGAAGCGGGAGTGTCTCACCGCACCGAATTGAGGACAGTTAGACCCCGCGACACGGTAAGAATTGGCAAGCATTTTTTAGTCGAATACATTCGCAACACTCACTCGATGGCCGACAGTTTCACGGTAGCAATTCACACTCCAGTGGGAATTTTGATTCACACCGGAGACTTTAAAATTGACCACACTCCTGTGGACGGCGAACATTTTGACTTGCAGAAACTGGCGGAGTACGGCGAAAAAGGCGTGCTGTGCTTGATCAGCGATTCTACTAACTCGGAAGTTCCAGGTTTTACTGCTTCAGAACGTTCTGTTGCTCCGAATTTAGACAGAATTATCGCTCAAGCAACGGGACGGGTAATGATCACGACTTTTGCTTCGTCGGTACACCGTTTGCAAATTGTTTTAGAATTGGCTAAGAAAAACAATCGGTATGTAGGAGTAGTTGGTCGATCGATGCTTAACGTCATCGCTCACTGCCGCAATCTCGGCTACATCAAATGCGAAGATAGTCTTTTCAAACCTCTGAAAGAAATCCGCAATTTACCCGATGACAAGGTTCTGATTTTAACCACAGGTTCCCAAGGCGAACCGATGGCGGCGATGACTCGCATTGCTAACGGCGAACATCACGAACTGAAAATCAGAAAGGGCGATACAGTCATTTTCTCGGCTAATCCAATTCCGGGAAATACGATCGCAGTGGTAAACACGATCGATAAACTGATGATGCTGGGAGCAAACGTGGTTTACGGCCGCGACAAAGGCATTCACGTTTCGGGTCACGGCTGTCAGGAAGACCAAAAGTTAATGATTAACATGACTCGTCCCAAGTTCTTCTTGCCAGTGCACGGGGAACACCGGATGCTGATCCAGCACTCCAAGACGGCTCAAAGCATGGGCATTCCCGCTAGCAATATGGTGATTATTGATAACGGCGATGTCGTAGAATTAACAGAAAATTCCATGCAAGTGGGCGGTAAAGTGCCTTCAGGAATTGAATTGGTAGATTCTTCTCGATCGGGCGTTGTCAAAGCGAACGTCCTCAAGGAACGCCAGCAGTTGGCCGGAGATGGCGTTGTAACTGTAGCGGCGGCTTTGAATTGGGAAGGCAAATTAGTTGCTAAGCCGGAAGTACACTTGAAAGGTGTAGTGACATCAGCCGATCGCGCGGAGGTGATCGGATTAATCACTCAAACCATTGAAACAGTTTTGAGCGATCGCTGGTCAGAATTTGTAAAACCTGCTGCTTCAGACTCACAAGTTGATGTTGACTGGGTAGGAGTTCAAACGCAAATAGAAAAGGCTATTCAGCGAGTGATGCGCCGGGAACTTCAAAGCAATCCCTTGCTGGTATTCCTGATGCAAATTCCTGAAGAAGCGTCCTTTGTGCGATCGGAAAAGGCAGAAGTATCTCCGGGTTCCCTGGAAGCACCTAAGCTATTATCATCGCCATCATCGCCATCATCGCCATCATCGCCATCCTTGCCATCTCCTGCCAATCAGGTGACGGGCCGGCGCCGTCCCCGGACTGCTGCAAGGGCAGCTTCCTAGTGCGATAATTCCCTAACGCACTGCGCAAAGAAATAAGTTTTAGATTTGTAGTTGGGCTTGGGCGCCCAAGCGCAACTACAAACCTAGATTTGGTTTTATAAGTAAGTAGCTGCACCTAAAAAACGTCAGCATAGATCGACGTAAGTCCTGAGATTTATCTCGGTAAGACGTTCAAACTTGTCAAGATTGAAGAACTCCGACTCGATGTATTTCAGGAAGCAGTCTTATATAAAGCCCCCAATCGCTACAAGTTTTTGGAAAGCCCGCAGAAAAAAGCCGGTGGCTTTTTGGGTTTTTGGGATTACTTTTACTGCTTTGTTTGGGCAGGGTTTACTCTTGGAGAATCTTTCACAAACCGTTTTAGCGGAATTAAAACGTGATGAGAGCTACTTACCAAATCCCGGATTTAGTATAATTCCTTCGGTTAGCGAGGGAGTTGTTTTTTAACCGTAAATAAACACAAGTGAACGCAGATAGTTATTTAAATCTATCTGCGTTCACTTGCGTTTATTTTAAAACTAATCAGCCACCAGCAACCGCTGGAACAATGCTAACTTCATCGCCATCTTGGAGGGCTGTTTTTGAGCCATCCAAAAAGCGGATGTCTTCGCTGTTGACGTAGAAGTTGAGAAATCTGCGGGGTTCTCCTTTTTCGTCGCACAGGCTTTTTTTGATGCCGGGACAATTGGTTTCCAGCGATTCAATCAGTTCGGAAATGTTGTCGCCCCCGCATTCGATGGTGGCTTGATTGTTGGTGAATTTTTGCAGGGGAGTGGGAATTAAAACTTTGACAGTCATTTTTTTAGTCCTTAGCCAGTAGTCATGAGTTATTAGTTATTAGTCCTCAGTCATTAGTTCTCAGCGATCGGTCAGTTGTCATCAGTCAAAAGCTTAACAACTAATGACTAATGACTGCCGACTACTGACTAATAGCTGTTAAACCGAAACTTGTTGCCATTCTAAGCGTTCGAGCGTGCGGGCGCGTTCTAGGGCACGCTCGAACGCTTCTATTTTTGGTTCGAGGGTGATGGGTTCGCCGATGTAACCTTGGACGGCTTCTTGGGTTTTTAAGCCGTTGCCGGTAATGTAGGCGACGGTAGTTTCGTCGGGGTCGATTTTACCTGCTTCTACGAGTTTCTTCAAGACTGCGATTGTCGTGCCACCTGCAGTTTCGGTGAAGATGCCTTCAGTTTCTGCTAGCAGTTTCATGCCTTCGATGATTTCGGTGTCGCTGACGGATTCGATGTTGCCACCTGTTTTGCGGGCGATGTCGAGGGCGTACATACCGTCGGCTGGATTGCCGATCGCGATCGACTTAGCAATTGTATTCGGTTTCACCGGTTTGACGAAATCGCGGCCTTCGCGGAAAGCTTGGGCGATGGGGGAACAGCCGTCAGCTTGGGCACCGCTGAATCTGACTTTCTTTTCATCCACTAAACCGACTTCGGTGAATTCTTGAAAGCCTTTGTAAATTTTTGTGAACAAAGAGCCGGAAGCGAGGGGAGCGACGATGTGATCGGGCAATTGCCAGCCTAGCTGTTCGGCCACTTCGTAGCCCAGGGTTTTCGAGCCTTCGGAATAGTAGGGACGCAAGTTGATATTGACAAATCCCCAGCCATGTGTATTGGCGACTTCGCAGCAGAGGCGGTTAACTTGGTCGTAGTTGCCGTGAACTGCCATGACCGTTGGATTGTAAATCAGAGTGCCTAGGACTTTGCCTGCTTCTAAGTCGGAGGGGATGAAGACTACGCAGTCGAGTCCGGCGTGGGCGGCGATCGCAGCGGTGGAGTTAGCTAAATTGCCGGTGCTGGCACAGGATACCGTTGTGAAACCCAATTCTCTGGCTCTGCTGAGGGCGACTGACACCACTCTGTCTTTGAAGCTGAGAGTGGGCATATTGACGGCATCGTTTTTAATATAAAGATTTTTTAGACCGAGGCGGCGGGCTAAGCGGTGGGATTTTAATAAAGGAGTCATGCCGGTGCCGACATCGATGACGTTATCTGTAGCGACTGGTAAAAATGCGCGGTAGCGCCAGATCGAGTTGGGGCCGGCTTGGATGGTTTGGCGAGTGACGGTGCGGCGGATGGCGTCGTAGTCGTACTTGACTTCAAGCGGGCCAAAACAGCAATCGCAGACGTGCTTTGCTTGGAGTTCGTACTCTTCGCCGCATTCTTTACATTTGAGGGCTGTGAAGGTTGCTGCTGTGGATTGGGTTCTGGTCGCCTGGGTCATAGCTCAACTCTCTAGTTTTGCGATGTTTTCTTATTCTTGTGCAAGATTAGCACGGTCAATTTACCCCGTCAACCATACCCGATTTTTTTAGTCGGGATTGATTTTTCAGTTAAACAGCGGTGTATTTAACTTTGATATTTTGGCGGGCGTCCCGCCCACCCCACAAGGATTTGACTTGTTTTCAGGATCTGGCTGGGAATCCAGATTGTCAGGTCAGCACGCGAGCCTGAGCGAACTCAAGGATGATTTGCCGGCGGAATTGTTACAAAACTTAATAAATATTTTTTGGGCTAACAATTGGGCAGTCGTGCGATCGAACACAACTACAAAACCTCCAATTTTTGATTGACCAACTTAGCCTACCCGCCGCTGACGGGAGGGATGAGGACAACTTCGTCGCCGTCTTGGAGGATGGTGTCGGGGGAGACGAATTCCAGGTTGAGGCCGAAGCGGGTGCGATCGCGCCATTGTTCTAATTGAGGATATTGGGCGATCGAGCTTTCGAGCACTTGAGACACAGGGGTTTCGGGAGGAAGTTCTAATGTAAGTTCTGAAACGCCGTAGGCTTCACCGAAGGCGGCGAACAGTTTAACGGTGATGGTAATTGAAGAGTCAGACACGGTAGTTTAGTGCGATCGACGGTTTGGCAATTATCAACTACACCATACAATTAATTAGGAATTAGGCGCGCCGAGGCTTAGAATTGAAAGCGGCAACCTCTAGTTAAGTTTTACCCCATCGGGTAAAGATGATAGTTGATTGCTGCAAAAAGTCTTAACAAGATTCTATGCCGATTGCTCTCACAACCAGGCGTTAGAAGCAGTTGGCATCCACTTAGATGCAGCTAGCTAAGGTCTAGTTGGCTGCTGTTGAGGCTCATGCGAGAATATTTTTTGAGGATGCGGTATAGATACTTTACGGTAATTGTGGGAGAGTACAAAAAGCTCGCACTACATTTAGCAGGCAACAACGCAAACCAGGCCCGGCCAACCCGCTTATCCTGACTAAAAATCAGGTTATTTAGTGCGGATTGGAATTGCCAAACCTTTGCCCTGCTTAGCAAGCTAGCCGTTATATCTAAGAAGAATACTGAAGTTAACGCGATAGAAATATATGGCAAGTAACGATTTTAAAGTGCTTCAAATTATTGAAGCTAAAGGCTGGTATGCCTTTGGGAGTACGAAGCAAAGCCAGCACGTTGAGAGATGGGTAAGACCTGTCGTGTGTTGGGTTTTAATAGAAGATAAAAAAAAGCGGCGGATTGTGACAGCTACCGCTAGCTATCAGATCCAGATTGACGACAAAGAAGTCGAGTTTTTTGCCCACGAAAGCGAAATTCAAGATCTGGAGAGTCTCCCGAAGTCTGTCTCGGTATCGGAATTTCTGAAAACAGAAGATTGAGAGAAGGACAGAAAGAGATCATTTAAGAAGTTATTAATTATTCCTTAGTGATTCCTTAAACTTGGTGTCGGATGCTATTTCAATTAGAGGCAGAAGCTCTAGATTGGGGAGAGGGGCAGATGCGGACATGGGGAGAATTTATAGTTTTGCCTTGCCTTCTGCATCTTGTACCCAATGCCTGAAGTAGCCCAAAAAATAAAGAGGCCGGAAGATTGCAGGCAATGCCAACACGCTTCCGACCTTGCTGAATAACAGGGTATGCATATGTTTTTAAAGTATGGCAGGGAGGCTTTTAAGATATCAAGAGGACTATTGCAATCACCCACTTTTGCTTTCAGGCTGTGTTGGCAAGGCTCCTATTATTTTAGAGTTAAAATTTGAAAATTGAGAGGGGGCGAGGGTTACAGGTTAAGGATTCTAGCTATTTATCTGTAGCCGGTGCTACAAAAAATCGTGGCATTGGCGGACGATCGCACATTCTCCCTAAATTGTTTGCACTCAAAGCTGAAAGTTCGATCGTCCGCTGTAACCGCTGCGACTTTAAACGCCACTAGCGACAGGTTCAGGCTTCTGCTTCGGCATCCGCCGCCCCAGCAGGGCCATCCGCACGCCGCCTGCAGGCCCTAAAGTCACCCCTCGGCGTTTGGCCTGTACGGGCTTGTTCTCGGCCAATACTAGGTCGAAATTCCGCAAAATAGTTCCCAGCACCAGTTTCATCTCCAACTGCGCCAGCGCCAAGCCGATACAGCGGCGGCTGCCGCCTCCAAAGGGCAAATACTCGTAAGGCGAGAATTGCCTCTCCAAAAACCGTTCCGGTTTAAATTGCAGCGGTTCTGGATACAAATCCTCCCGTCTGTGGGTCAAATAAATCGAGGCGAAAACAACCGTACCCGGTTCGAGTTGATGTCCCATCAGTTTCACGGGCGATCGTACCACTCGCGGAAACGTCAGCATTCCCACCGGGTAAATTCGCAGCGTCTCCTGACAAACTGCACTCAGATAAGGCAAGCGGGAAATCTCCATCGGGTCGAGATTTTCCCCCAAACTGTCCAATTCTTGCAGCAGCTTTTGGCGCACCGAGGGCAAACTGTGAATCCAGTAAAATGCCCAAGCTAGGGCCGTTGCTGTGGTTTCGTGGCCTGCAAACAGCAGGGTCATCAACTCGTCGCGCAATTCTTCATTCGTCATGGGTTGCCCGTTTTCGTCGCGCGCGGCCATCATTAAGCTGAGAATGTCGGTGCGGTTGGCATCAGGTTGCCGTCTGCGTTCTGCAATTTCGGCGTCCATGAGTTCGTTAATTTTCCGCTGCTGCTGTTTCATCCGTCCCCAAGGACTCCAGGGCCCCCAATCTTGCTGCATCCAGTCTAGAAACAGCATACTCGATCGTAAAGGAGAGCCGATCGTATCGATAATCGCAGCTAGCAGCGGGGACAGTTGCTGCAACCGCGGCCCGTCATCCAGGCCGAAGACAGCCTGCAAGATTACCCGCATGGTGATTTCTTGCATGGCGGTGCGGGCCGTAAAAGGTCGATCGACCGACCACTTGCTGGCAACATCTTGAGCGATATCGCAAATTAGTTGGCCGTAATTCCGCATCCGTTCCCCGTGAAAGGGCGGCATTAATAATTGCCGATCGCGTTTGTGCTTTTCTCCAGAGAGAACAATCATGGATTGTTCTCCCAGCAAGGGTTTAAGAATACCGTTGATATCGCCTGGAGCGTCAAAAGCTTTGCTGTTGAGCATTTCCTGGATCGCTTGCGGGTTGTGGATCATGACGAATGGTTTGAGGTTGCCCCATCTAGTCGTGAAAATCTCCCCGTACTTTTTGGCACATAGATCCAGGTATGTCAGCGGATCGCCAATCCATTGAATTAGCTGCACGAAGCGGGGGCTTTTGGGGCCGTCAGGTAGTGTCATAGAAATTGCGGTGTGTTTGTTACAGGGCTTGGGGAACATCAATACTTTTGGGCGCAGAAACCTCGCTCCTGGGGAGCTGTCCTGGTTAGAAAAACCCGTTTCTGGAGTTTTTGTGCGTAACTCGCGATCGACACAAATCACAGGCTTTGAACGTTTATTCAAAGTATCCGAACTCCGCTTTTTAACCGGAAATTTCGCAATAGGAGTTTCCCAAAAAATGCAACTGCAGGCAAACTCCTAACCCGGATAGCGAGCGGTCATTTCCAAGGGAAAATCGCCAATCGAAAATGGTATAAGTTCCATCTCCAATAATTTTAATAGATTATTCTCGAACCGTGCTCAAAATGTCCTCTCCAAGCTCTGTAAAACGAACAGTTTTGACTTGCCAAGGATCGTAACTGGTTAAAGTTTGGCGCACGCCCCCGAACAAACCTAACATCTGACAACTAGACAGATTTTGCAATTTCTGCCGGGAATTTCCCGAGGCTCGCAGATCCACGGTAGCTATTCCGAGGTCGCGATCGATCCTGAGCCGATAACCAACCAAGCCAAGACTAGCGAAAACCTGTTGCTTTAACACTTCATTAACAGCCGATGACATTAACTGGTTGTCTGGGCCTGTAACTGTTTCCGGCTTCAGAGTTTGACACAGATTGTCTACCTTATAAACCTTAATGGTGACAGTATTCTCTGCTCCTACCGAACTGCCTAAAACTGGGGCAACAGATTTAGAGAGCGAAGGTGCTTGAGTTGAGCGAGCATTAATTTGATTTCCCGTTAGCTGTAGGTGTAGGAACTGACGGGCGCTTGCTGTGGGTTGGCTCTGGTTTTCGGGCGAGTTAGCTGCATCTGAGCTAGAACAACTGCTAGCGCCGAGCAGAACTAATCCAGTTGCTAAATACCCCAACTGTTTGTAGATACGGTTCATAGTTTTTAATACTTTACTAAACGTCAGTGTATGGAGGGTGAACTTTGGTGGTAGAAAGCACTTAATTCCTGATTACACTCACTTAGAAGTATTTCTGGCAGTACGGAGAAGAAAACAAGTTAAGAGTTCTTGTTAATACCTTTAATTTAGAGTGATATTACGTAAGAGGGGTAAGACTATTCATTTTTACGGCCCTACCGTCTCCGTATCTCAGCAGATCGAGCTAGCGGCGCCGATCGCAAGTCATATCAAATACCTTGTCAGTGGTGTGATGTACCGTTGCAATTCGAGTCATCCCAATGTCTGAGGTGAAAAGCCTCTTTCCGGTTTGCGGCAGCCTGAGTTTGATTAGTAGTAAAGAGCACAGAATTTAGACTTGCGCGCGCATTTTAAGCTCGCCTTCGGGGCGGTTAGAGGTCATGCGCAAGTCGCGAACAATATCAGGACTTACGCATCAAGACCAAAGAAACCGGGTTTTTTAAGCAAGCATAAGGGCTGCAACGAAGTGTTTTCGTAAAAAAACTTGGTTTCTGGTCAAGTCGCGAATAACATAATTCCCAAGTCAGCGGATCTGTAATGAGCAGGCGCGTCAAGGGTGTTATCGCAGCATTTGGGAATTTTTGTGCCGCATCCCATCCAAAAGAGTGAAAACATTATGAAACAGCAATTATTGACAAAAGTTGTGGCGGCAACAGCGATCGCCCTCAGCGGCCTGACGGTTGCTTCTCAACCGAGTTACAGTCGGCTTGCACCGGGGGAAAGTGGATTTTGGTGCAGCACCTCGACCGGTGCGCCGGTGACGGTGTACCAAAACCGTCAAGGTGCCGTAGAGCCTTGGATTGAGTGGACTTCCGATTATTTCTCCGGTTCTGGCTACAATCCGATAACTCGGTGTCAATTAGTGAGTCAACGCCTGGAAACCTATCGCCGCAACCGGGTGCTGAAGTACATTACTGCGGGTCAGATGAACGGCCAAAATGTCATTTGCACGGCAAATCAAATCAACGGTCTGTGTCAAAATTTGATTTATACACTCAGGCCCGGCCAAGACCCGATCGGCTCTTTGTATAACTTGTTGGCTTGGCGCCAAGGACTGGTCGGGATGCCCTCTGTGGCTGAAAGTAGTAAAATTCCTTACATTGATGTCAGGGAAAAGCTAGGGGAAAACACTGCCGATGGGGCGGAACTGCCCCCTTTTTTCCCGCCGTCCGGACTGCCTTAAAGATTGGCAATTTTTCAATCCCATTGCCAATTCCGGCGGTGGATGTGGAAAACTTGGCGCGTCAAACAGCGGTACGCATCCAGACGGGGAAATCTTTTGGTTCGGGGACGATCGTCCGGCGGCAGGGGCAAACCTATACGGTGCTTACTAATTGGCACGTTGTGGCGATCGTCCGGGGCGATCGGACAATTGTCACCGGCGACGGCCTCCTCCACCAACCGCTGGGAGTTCCGAGGCGGCTGGGCGATACCGATCTGGCGAACGTTGAGTTTCGCAGCGCGATCGAGTATAAAGTAGCACCGATTAGCGCCGAGCCGGCAGCGGTGGGAGAGCCGCTGCTGGCGGCCGGATTCCCTGCCGGTGCTGAGGTGTTGGCTGTAGCGGGGGGGTTCGTAGAACTGCTGCTGCCCAAATCTTTGCCTCAAGGTTATAGCTTGGGTTATACAAATGAGGTTAAAATCGGTATGAGTGGTGGCCCAATTTTTAATGCCAAAGGTTTCTTGGTTGGGATTAACGGTCGAGGTAAGTATCGAGATCCAGATTTTGGAGTCTATGCTTTTGAAGATGGAAGTGAACCGACAACGGAATTATTGGAAAAAATGGTTAAATCCAGTTGGGGAATTCCTATCAGTATATATTTGCAGTTCGTCTCGTCTGATCTAGGGAGTTAGCGATGAATTCGTGGGGTTTGCGGTTTGACGCACTGACAATCATTTTGACCGGTGCAGTAACGGTGGCTGCGGTTGTCAGCCAACAATATGCTGCTTGTGCCAAAACACCCGAAGAAATTGCCCAGCTAGCGATGTTGACAACTGTGGAAGTCAACAACACGCTGGGTTTTTTTGCTAGTGGATCGGGAGTAATTATTGCCAAACAGGGTAATATTTACACTGTTCTGACAGCTAATCATGTGGTGGCAAGCCTCGCTCAAAAATACAGCATTCGCACTCATTTGGAGAAGGATTATGCTGCGATTAGAATACAGCGACTCCCGAAAAATGACCGGGATATAGACTTGGCTTTGATACAGTTTCAGAGCCGAGAACAGTATCCAGTAGCACCAATGGGCGAGTCAGAACGTGCTGTTGTCGGTTCTGCTATTTACGTTTCTGGCTATCCGCTGCCAATTTCGGGATTTGAACGAAAACTTGAGTTTACTGCTGGTATCATCTCTTCTCGCTTGGGCAGCGCCTCATCGGGGTACCGTCTGCGCTACCAAGCTGTAACCAGGCGCGGGATGAGCGGCGGGCCTGTGTTTGATGCTGATGGCAGGGTGGTAGGAATTCACGGTCAGGGGGATACTGTTGGCACAATTAGGAGTCAGTGGAACGGTCAGATTGAGGAGATAAAAACGGGGTTGAACGCGGCAATCCCAATCGATGCTTTTATGGCGTTGGTATCACAAAATAAGCGTAATGGCTTTGATATTCTCAGCAATCTTTCTCTCAGCAGCGCGTCGGGTCAAAACCAACCGAATCAGGTTTATGGAGGATTTGTGTGCGATACCTCGACGGGCGAGCCGGTGACTGTGTATCAAAATCCGCAAGGGTTCAGAGAGCCTTGGATTCGCTGGAATTCTAATTTCTTTTCAAGTTCTGGCTACGATCCTCTAACTCGCTGCCAACAAGTGACTCAGCGCCTTGAGAATTATAACCGAAATAAACAGCTAAATTATGTCACTGTGGGTATTGTAAATAACCAGAAAGCGATTTGCACGACTAGCCGCGTTAATGGGCCTTGCGAAGGTTTGATCTACACGCTGCGCCGCGATCAAGATCCAACTCCTGCACTTAGCAGTTTTTTTGTTTGGTTGGGGAATCAAAAGGCTGTGCCTTCTCTTTCTGAAAGCGGTACAGTGCTTTATATAGATGTCCGGGAACGGCTGGAACAATTTTAGATTTGAGATTTGAGATGGATTAGTAATGGGTAAACACAGAACCCCGACTTATGCAAAAAGTCGGGGTTCTCAAACAACTACTTATTAGCTGAAAAATAGAGATATTTTACTTATTTATCACTGACATAATAGAACTAATGATTTTTTGGAACACGGAAGCTATAAAATTACTCTTACATTAATCCAATTCAAGTTTTTCCGGTATCAAGCATGACAGCAACTACTCCGCAGGCAACGTCAACAACGCCCGCTTTTTGCGAAGGCATTCAATATTTTTCTGAAACAGTCCCTGGTTTTGAGACTTATGGAAAAGCACCTGCGATCGCCGAGGGGAACAAGTCGATCGCCGATCCTGCCGATCCCGTCGCCGTCTTTCAAACGATGCTGGGAGCAGACGCCCTGCGCTACCTGACACTGCAAGTCACCGCCAGCAAGGCATCGGGACATCCGGGGGGTTTTGCTAGCCAAGCTGAGGCTTATGCCGCTTTGGTGATGCTCGGACACAAGAACATTGTCACCGAAGTCGGCCATCACGCGCCGGGATTTTACAGTGCCATGTTTCTCGATCGATCTTTGGAGGATATGGGAATTGTTAACGTGCAGCAAGTGCGCGATAAATTCCGAGAAAAAGACGGTTTGTTAGGACATCTTTCCGGTTTCATTCCCGGCCTTTTAGCACCGGCGGGTCCCCTCGGACAAGGGCAGCATTTCGCAATGGCGGGAGCGCTTTTGCACCGCGAAAAACTGTTTGCTTTCACAATGGGCGACGGCGGTATGGGCGAACCCTATCCGATGAGCAGCATGGCGCATTTCCACACTGCTTATCCCAGCGTTACTAACTTTTTGCCTGTGTTGGTTTGGAATGGATATTCTCAGGAACATCACAGCATGGTTTCCACTAAAACTAATGCTGAAATGATTGCTTATTGGCAAGGCAACGGTTTTGAAGAAGTTATCTTAGTTGATGCTAAGGAATTTGACGATAAAAATCAACCGGAAGATTATGTTGACAGCACTGCTTTTTCGCTCGAACAGCGCATGGCATTTACCAAAGCTGTTTTACAAGGAGTTGACCAAGCGGCAAAATCGGCTCTCGGCGGCAAATTAACTGTGTTTATTATCAAACAGTTGAAAGGTGCCGGCGTCCACGCGCGCGGCGCAAAATCTCACAACCTTTATCCGAAAGATACGCTGGATGCTCCGCACATTATCAGTGCTTTAAAAGAACGCGCTTTGACTGCTGCTGCTTGGCAGTTGGTACGGACAAATGCTGAACGTGCGGGCGGCGGGCCGGCGGCGAAAACAGTTGTTACTGAGTTTACATTGCCGCTGGCAGATTTAGGCGAATTGCCTTTGGAAGAATTTGCAGTTGGGGGAGAAGCGAAAATTTCTACAACAGCAATGGGGGTTTTGGTGGGGAAAGTTGGCGAGCGCGATCGTACTTTTATTGTCACTAATGCTGACGGCAATGAAGCATCGGCAATTGCCAATATCAACCAAGCTCTCAAGATTATTCACCCGACGACAGATGACCTCTACAATCAATCGCCAAACGGTCAAGTTTACGAACCTTTGAGCGAAGATGCTTGCGCCGGT
Organism: Microcoleus sp. Pol7_A1; assembly: GCF_036701085.1. Taxonomy (NCBI): domain Bacteria; kingdom Bacillati; phylum Cyanobacteriota; class Cyanophyceae; order Oscillatoriales; family Microcoleaceae; genus Microcoleus; species Microcoleus sp. Pol7_A1. Next base: position 59,087 of record NZ_JAUBQD010000020.1, on the reverse strand, counting down.
TTAGCCGTAGGTTTATCCCTATTTGGAGCGCGGAGTTTGTGGTGTTCCTACGAATCTTTTGCCATCAACGGTTTACCAATTTGGCAAACTGTAACCCAAGCAATGGCAGAATTGCGCCGTCCAACTCCGGCAACTGTCACCTTATTTACAGCGGGTGCATTGGAACAAGGCCGCAACGGTTGGACGCACCAGCGGCCGGAAATTGAGGCTTATTTTGCGGCGATGATGCGGAACGGAAATGTGTTTCCTTTGTTTCCACCGGACGCTAACAGCATTCAAGCTTGTTACGAGTGGGCTTTGACTGCTAAAAATAAGGGAGTTGTGATTACTGCGAGCAAGTCGCCGCTGCCAATTCGCACTACTTTTGAAGAGACTCGCCAAGGTTTGCAAGACGGTGCAATAGTGCTGCACGAAGTCGATTCTCCCCAAGCTCCCCACAATCAAGGAGAGAGCAAGAAAGTTGTGTTTGCTGTTGTCGGCGACATGACTTTAATGCCAGTTTTTGAAGCAGCGGCATTTTTGGAAACAGAAGGCATTGGAGTGCGGATTGTTTCTATTATCAATCCCCGGCGTTTGTACCGCCCAACAGACGTTGCTTGGGATACTTGTTCGGAAGCTGACGGCGGCTTTTTGAGCGATGAGAAATTTGCCGAAATGTTTGGTGGAGATGCTTTGATTGGCGTGACAGGCGGTGCTTCTGGGATGTTGGAACCTGTGATGCTCCGCAGCAATTGCCAGCGGGATACTTTCGCTTGGAAGCGGGGGGAAACTACTGCTAGTGCTGGTCAATTAATGGCGTTTAACGGGTTGACTGCTGAGGCGTTGACTAAAAGGGCGATCGAGCTAGTTCATTAAGTTAGAATGTGAGTGAATGCCCCTGCCTGGTTTGTGCTGGGTAGGGGCTAGCAATATTTAAAATAAAATGGTGATACCTGTGACTGCACAACTTTTAGAAGAAATAGCTACGCTTGGCGAACAGCGATTGATTCTCCCTAGTTATTATAGTTGGGAGCAATTTGAGGCGATCGAATCTTTGATGGCCGACTCTCCGGGTTTACGGATAACTTATCTTGATGGGTGGATCGAGTTTATGACAGTGGGCGAAGAACATGAAACCTTTAAAAAAGCGCTCGCTATATTACTGGAAGCATACTTTTTTGAACTTGGAATTGAATTCTTTCCTGTAGGGAGTGCAACTCGCAGAGACCGGGCAAGAGATGTATCATTTGAACCAGACGAGTCTTATTATATAGGTTCAAGAAAAGAGCATCCCGATTTAGCCGTGGAAGTAACGATTACTAGCGGTAGCACAAATAAACTAGCTAAATATCTGCGACTTCGCATTGCTGAAGTTTGGTTTTGGGAAAATAATCGGCTTGCTGTCTATCGGCTGCGCGAGGATGATTACGAGCAAGTTTCAAGAAGTGAGTTTTTGCCGGAGTTGAATTTAGAATTGTTGGTACGCTGCGTTTTAATGCCTTCAATAATTGAGGCAAGGACAGAGTTTCTTAATGGGGTTAGGCAAGTGGGTTGAATGCTGAGGAGTTGGTAAAAAGTGCGATCGTCTACGAGGGCTTCGCTAACGGCTTGAAAGTTACTAAATTATTCCTATCTCTCTTCCTTCATCTGCGTGAATCTGCGTCAATCCATTGTCATCTGCGGTTAAAAATTTCTCTTTTTTTAACCGCAGATGAGGGCAGATAAACACAGATTAACGCAGATGGATCATCTCAATTCCGGTTGCACGATCGGTGATTTTTTGCTGTTGACTAGGTTTGACGCCCGACGATGCTACCGGATTTGATATGATAGGATTCTAGAGCTATACGTGCAGCTTTAACCTAATGCTGAGAAGATAATTTATTCTGAACTTTTTCCGGGTTGGCTGTTAAGTAAGTTTGCTTTGTTAGCTGGGAATGTAGCGATAGTGCTAGAGGTTGTGCTGCGACGGGACATCAATATTGTGTGAAATATCTATCTTAATTTTATTGGTTTTTTTCCCCGCAAGCCATCAACCAAAAACTCATCATCGATCGATCGCCCGCAGCGACAAACTCATCCCGCGAAACCAGATAGCTTTTTATTTCCGACTCAGAAATCACCCCCTGTTTGACCATTTGCAAAATGGGGCCGGAGTCAAGCAAAGGTTGAAACGCCTCAATTCCAATGATATCGCTGTGGCTGACAACCGCTTCTAAATCAACGCTAACAAACCCAGCTTCTTTGAGAATACGGCACAGATTTCGCCCGACGCATAAATTGCCGCCCCGCGATGCCATTACCTGCTTGAATTTTTCCCTGACAATCTCGACTGACCAAGGTGGATTTGTCAGCCAAAACAGATCCGCATCGCTATCGATAATCACCAGTTTGCCGCCGGGTTTCAAGATGCGGAATATTTCTCTAGCTGCTGCGACGGGATCTGGGAGGTGAACGAACAGCAAACGCGCGATCGCAAAATCAAAAGTGTTATCATCCAAACCAGTATCCGCAACCGATGCTTGGATGCGATTTACTCGCTCGCCCCCTTTGTCCTGCAAATATGCTACTGCTTTTTCGTGCAGTACCGGGTCAATTTCTACCGCTGTTATCGAACTGTTTGGCAGCAATTCTAACAGTTTTTCGGTGAAAAATCCCGGCCCGCTACCCGCTTCCAAAACATTCATCCCGTCGGCTAAACCGAACCACTTTAAAGTGCGCGCTTCCTTTTCCCAACTGAGGAGAACTTGAGCTTTTAACCGCTGAATTTCTTCCTCAAATTCCAGATTGTACGTACTGGCTTGATACGAACCTTCGGCTGCCATAAAATCATCTTTCTTCTTGCTTGGACACCTAGATTATAATAGAACTGCGCTTTAGCGCAATTCTCGTTGCGGACATCCACAACCTCAGTTGGCGGACAGATGCAGGACGGGAGCCAGGTAATTCCTCTATAGTAAGAAGATGACCGAGACGATTTTAGATTTTGGATTTGGGATTTTGAATGAGAATTTCAGCGGTTTAAAGCCCTTAGTTTCAACTAGGTCACAAATCGAAAATCGTAAATCCCAAATCTAAAATGGGTTGACGGATTACCTAAACTGACGATGTTGTGTGGGAACGAATCAACTATGCCCCAGACTTTACCTCAACCGCAGAAACGAACATTTTTAGTCGTGGATGACCATGCGATGGTGTTAGGCGGCACGCTTAACATTCTGAAGCAAGAATATCCAGAGGCAGACATTCTGACGGCTTCGACGGCTCAGGCAGCCCTTGAGCAAATAGCGCAGACGACCCCGGATTTGGTGATTGTGGATCTGGTGATGCCAGAGACGATCGGCGAAATAGCGCAAGTGAATTCAGGGCTTCAACTCCTCAAAACGTTGATGGACCAGTATCCGAGTCTGAATATTGTGGTGCAGAGTGCCCATGTTCGGACTTTAGTTTGGCTGAAACCGTCGATCGACAATCACATGGGCGGCTTCACAGTTGTCGATAAGAGCCAGCCGATGAAAGAGTTGCTGGCAATGGTTGATTGGGCCCTGCACGAGCGGATTTATACACCCAAAGAGATCCGCAACGGGCTGCAACTCAAACCCGCCTGGATGCAGGTGTTGCAATTTGCTTTTCAAGAGAGCTTGCAGGATACTGCGATCGCCAAACGGATGAATGTTTCTGAACGCACTGTGCAGTGTTACTGGACTAAGATTCGAGATGTGCTAGATGTGCATACCGAAGATGATAAGAATCTGCGGATTCAAACGGAAGTGCGAGCTAGGGAACAAGGATTGATTGATTAGTGAAGCGCGATCGATGGCAAGCAGTGAAAGCGGGCGTCACGACTTGGGGACGAGGAGCGCTTCCAGGGGCGATGGTGATTGTCGGTGTGACGATCGCTCGATTGACCGGTGCGCTTCAGTTTTTGGAGTTGGTGACGTTCGATCGATTTCTGCGGCTGCGTCCCCCTGAGCCAATAGATGAAAGGATTGTAATCGTAAGTATCACCGAGGAAGATATTCAACGCGCGAGAACTTATCCGATTCCCGATCGCGAAATTGCCGATTTGCTTAAACGCTTGCAGGCCTATCAACCGATCGCGATCGGGCTGGATATTGTCCGCGATATTCCGGTTGAACCGGGTAATGCCGAACTAACATCGGTGTTTCGCAGCAGCAAGAATACGATCGGAGTGGAGATTGCCCTGCCCGATCGCAGTGGCTTTATCGTCGCACCTCCGCCCGCGCTACCACCAGAACAAATTGGCTTTGCAGATACCGTTCTGGATGCCGACGGCTATCAGCGCCGCAGTTTATTGGGCGCTCACAACCCCCAGCAGGAATACCGTTTTTCGTTTTCCCTGCGACTGGCGGAACGCTATCTCGCCACAAAAGGTATTGCGTTAGAAAATGGCATCCACGATCGCGATGCCTTGCGGTTTGGTAATACTGAGTTAACCAGGCTTCAACCCAATTCTGGCGGATATGTGGGGGCGGATGCAGGCGGCAACCAGATTTTGCTGAATGTTCGCAGCGGGACAATGCCGTTTCGCGTGCTTTCTCTCTCGCAAATCAAATCGGGACAGGTCAACCCGGATTGGATTCGAGGCAAAATTGTGTTGATTGGGATGATGTCTTTTAGCGCGAAGGATCAGGCAAGTTCGGGTGCGATCGCAGGCATCAATCCCGGACGGATTTACGGAGTCGAAATGCAGGCCCACGCCACCAGCCAGATTATTAGCGCGGTGCTCGATCGCCGATCGTTGCTTCGGGTTTGGGCGGATGGCTGGGAAATGCTCTGGATTGGGGTCTGGGGACTCTTGGGGATGAGTTTGGGGCGATTTCTGCGATCGCCCTGGAAAATTTTGTTGGGGATCTTAATCGCCAGTATCAGCCCGCTCGGGATATGTTACGGGTTAATTCTGTTGGGGTGGTGGGTGCCGATCGTACCTGTGTTGTTGGTGCTGGTGTTGAATGGGGCTGGCTTGATGGCAGCGTTTTTTTATCGCCACGAACAGGAACTCCGACTGCGGTTAGAGGAACGTCAATTTGCGATCGAGCAGACGTTTAATGCGATTCATAGCGGCCCGTTACAAACATTGGTGGGAATTTTGAGAACCGCTCAGGGACAAGCCACACCGTCGCCATTTTTACCGGATTTGCAACGCCTGAATGAAGAATTACGGGCAGTTTACGGATCGGTGCAGCGAGATGCGATCGCAGATGAACCGCATCTTCGCATGGGAAGTGCGATCGAATTGGCCCTGCAGGCCCCGTTGCATGAATTGCTCTACAAGATCTATTGCAACACGCTAGAACAAGAACTGCCCCACCTCACAACGATCCCAGTCAAAATTGTGCAGTTCGATCCCTTGAACACCTTGCATCTGCGGTTGGAACACAAGCGAGCACTCTGCCGCTTTCTGGAAGAAGCGCTCTGCAATGTGGGGAAACACGCGATCGAAGCCACTCGCTTGACCGTAATTTGCACTCAGGAGGGCGATCGGCAGGTGATTCGGGTGGCGGATAATGGCAGGGAGAACCCGTCTGACGCCGAAGCGCTGAGTTCCGGTGAAACGAACTGGGACAGGGAGACAACTCAATATCTAAACTCTAAACTCCAACCTTCAGGATTAGGAACGGAATTGGCAAACAATTTAGCGAAACAATTAGGGGGAACATTTCGGCGCTTCGCAAATGTACCGAGGGGGACAGTGTGCGAGTTAACTTGGTCAGCCAAGCGGCGCTGGTTCTGGTAATTGGTTCCTCAGAGTTAGCATCAGAATTATTCATCTATCTCTTCTTTTCCTCTGTGTTCTCTGCGTTCTCTGCGGTTAAATCATTCCGATCCAACTGGAATTGATATCACACTTGCTATATCTTTGCGCTTTCCCGCAAACGAAGCTTGCGGGCAGTCCTCTATTGTGTTTGTGTATTGTTGATTACTGTAGAAATAGTTACAGAGGGGATTGCGATGATGACTCACGGATTGAAGCGTCGAACCATTTACTCTGCGGGCATTGCGAGTTTAATGCTGAGTGTTTCGCTCTCTCTCGCTCCTGTAGCGCTGGCAAAATACACTCCTCCTCAAGACCCTTCTCAACCGAAAGATACGGGGACGAATACCACTCGCGGCGGCAGTTGCGAAGCTAATTCACCAGCGATATTGACTGCGTTGGTGCCGTTTAGTCATGTGGGACAGACGATTTCTGGGCATCCCACCTTTACCTGGTTTGTACCCGATCGCACTTCTCGTCCGTTGCAATTGAGGCTGTTTTCTCGATCGGGACAACTGCTTTACAGAACCGAGATGCAGAGTCAGCCAGGAATCATGTCGGTTGCTTTGCCCTCAAATCTGCCCCAACTGTCGATCGGGCAATCCTATCAGTGGCAAGTGGTGTTGGTGTGCGATCCGAATGTTCCTTCGAGGAATGTGGTGGCGGCGGCAGAAATCCAAGTCGTTGGGCCTGCGGCGTCGTTGCAGACTCAACTTGCAGCGGCGCAAACTCCCCAACAGCGGATCGACCTGTATGCCCAGGCAGGGCTGTGGTATGACGCGATCGCAGAAGCGCGCAAAGCTTCCGAGACTTCTCAAAGCCAAGCGGCTGTGCTGGAATTGCTAGATGCTCTCGCTAGTTCGGAAGCTGAACCTTTGAAAGACTGGAGCGATCGCTTGAAGCAAATTAGGGCGATCGAACAACAGCGACAACCCACTCAAGCAAAACCCTAAAATCCCATGCAGCCTTTCTCGCTAACACTGTTTAAATCTAGCAATCGTAAAGTGCGATCGGGCTTCCTTTTTCCCCTCGCTTTTTGCTTTTTATCTGTTGCTTTTTATATTCCCGCGTACTCTCCAGTTCCGGCTAGTGCCCAGGCGATCGAGGTTAGTGAAGCAGAGGGCGATCGGCTGTTTCAGCAGGGGATTCAACAAATTCAGACTGGGCAATTCCCAGCAGCGCTGAATTCCTGGCAACAGGCACTGCAAATTTATCGCGCGCTCAAAAACCGCCAAGGTGAGGGTACGGCACTGGGCAGTTTGGGAGTCGCTTACAGTTTTCTGGGCAACAATGCCAAAGCCATTGAGTATGGGCAGCAGAGTTTAGCCATCGCTCGCGAAATTAAAGACCGCCAAAGTGAAGGGAATGCACTGGGCAATTTGGGAGTCGCTTACAAATCTCTGGGCAACTATGGCAAAGCCATTGAGTATATACAGCAACAGTTAGCCATCGCCCGCGAAATTAAAGACCGCCAAAGTGAAGGGAATGCACTGGGCAATTTGGGAGGTGCTTACCACTCTCTGGGCAACTATGGCAAAGCCATTGAGTATATACAGCAGAAGTTAGCCATCGCCCGCGAAATTAAAGACCGCCAAAGTGAAGGGAATGCACTGGACAAGTTGGTAGTCGCTTACTCCTCTCTGGGCAACTATGGCAAAGCCATTGAGTATATACAGCAGAGTTTAGCCATCGTCCGCGAAATTAAAGACCGCCAAAGTGAAGGTGTGGCACTGGGCAATTTGGGAAGTGCTTACCGCTCTCTGGGCAACTCGGCCAAAGCCATTGACTATGCACAGCAGAGCTTAGCGATCGCCCGTGAAATTAAAGACCGCCTTGGGGAGGGTGTGGCACTGGGGAATTTGGGATTCACTTACATCAATCTGGGCAACTATGCCAAAGCCATTGAGTATGCACAGCAACATTTAGCCATCGCCCGTGAAATTAAAAACCGCCTTGGGGAGGGTGTGGCACTGGGGAATTTGGGAAACGCTTACCGGTCTCTGGGCAACTATGCTCAAGCCATTGAGTATTTACAGCAACATTTAGCCATCGCCCGCGAAATTAAAGACCGCCAAGGGGAAGGTAATGCACTGGGCAGTTTGGGAGTCGCTTACCGGTCTCTGGGCAACTATGCTCAAGCCATTGAGTATTTACAGCAATATTTAGCCATCACCCGCGAAATTAAAGACCGCCTTGGGGAGGGTAATGCACTGCGCAATTTGGGAGGTGCTTACGTCTATTTGGGCAACTATGGCAAAGGAATTGAGTATTCACAACAGAGTTTAGCCATCGCCCGTGAAATTAAAGACCGCCTTGAGGAAGGTTCAGCACTGGGCAATTTGGGAATCGCTTACCGGTCTCTGGGCAACTATACTCAAGCCATTGAGTATTTACAGCAATATTTAGCCATCGCCCGCGAAATTAAAGACCGCCGAGGAGAAGGTATAGCACTGGGCAGTTTGGGAAACGCTTACATCAATCTGGGCAACTATGCCAAAGCCATTGAGTATTTACAGCAATATTTAGCCATCGCCCGCGAAATTAAAGACCGCCGAGGAGAAGGTGCAGCACTGGGCAGTTTGGGAATCGCTTACCGGTCTCTGGGCAACTCGGCCAAAGCCATTGACTATGCACAGCAGAGCTTAGCCATCGACCGCGAAATTCAAAACCGTTACGGGGAAGGTAATACACTGGGCAATTTGGCAATTGCTTACTTCTATTTGGGCAACTATGCCAAAGCCATTGACTATGCACAGCAACAGTTAGCGATCGCCCGCGAAATTCAAAACCGCGACGGGGAGGGTTTGGCGCTCAACAACCTCGGAGCGGCGTTCTTGAAAGCTGGCAACCCAACAGAGTCTGAAAAAATGCTTGTGAATGCGATTCAAGTTTGGGAATCGATGCGGCAAATGCTCGGCTCCAACGACGCGAATAAAGTCTCCATCTTTGAAGAACAAGCTCGCACTTATCGGACTTTACAACAAGTCCGGGTGGCTCAGAATAACCCCAATGCCGCGTTAGAAATTGCCGAACGGGGGCGTGCCCGTGCCTTTGTCGATCTCCTGACACAGCGACTATCATCTGATTCTGCCAATCCGGTTATCGCCACTGCTCCCAACCAGGATCAAATCCGCCAAATCGCCAAAGCACAGAACGCCACTTTGGTGCAGTATTCGATCGTCTATGACAACTTTCAGATTCAGGGAAAAAGCGAACCGCGAGAATCCGCGATTTACATTTGGGTGATTCAACCGACGGGCGAGATCGCGTTCCGCGAGGTAGACCTCAAACCCCTCTGGCAAAAACACAACGCCTCCCTAGCCAGCTTGATCGTGGGCAATCAAGAATTCCTGGCTGTTCGCAGTCGCAGCAGTTTTGGCTCTACCCAACCCCAACCCAACTTACCGACACTGCATCAACTGCTGATCGATCCCATTGCTAGTCTCCTCCCCAAAGATCCCAATGCCCACGTCATTTTCATTCCTCAACGTTCCCTGTTCCAAGTGCCTTTCCCCGCCCTGCAAGATGCCAACGGCACTTACTTAATCGAAAAACACACCATTCTTACCGCCCCTTCGATTCAAGTATTGGATTTGACTCGACAACAACGACAGAAGCTAGCACAGAAGCAATCCAACAGCGGCAGGGCTCTAGTCTTGGGCAATCCCACGATGCCGAGTGTGTCTCTCTCTTTGGGAGAGCCCAAACAGCAATTGTCTCCTCTACCTGGGGCTGAAGCCGAAGCTAGAGCGATCGCCCCGATGCTCAACACCCAAGCCATCACAGGCGCTCAAGGGACAAAAGCTGCGATCGTCCAAAAAATGCCCCAAGCATCGATTATTCACTTAGCAACGCATGGATTGCTGGATGATGTAAACGGATTGGGAAGTGCGATCGCTATGGCTCCTTCTGGTAGCGATGACGGCTTATTGACCGCAGAAGAGATTTTCGACATGAAACTGCAAGCAAGCTTAGTCGTTTTAAGTGCCTGCAACACTGGAGAAGGCAGAATTACCGGGGATGGGGTGATTGGCTTGTCGCGCGCTTTGATTTCGGCAGGCGTTCCCAGCGTGATTGTTTCTTTATGGTCAGTTCCCGATGCGCCGACATCCGAATTGATGCAGTCGTTTTATCAAAACTTGCAAAATAATCCCGACAAAGCACAGGCATTGCGGCAGGCAATGTTAACTACGATGAAAACCCATCCTGGGCCGCGAAATTGGGCGGCATTTACTTTAATTGGGGAGGCCGAGTAAGTTTTTATGAATAGCGCGATCGGATCAAGGTTTTTATCCTAAATTTTATCCTAAATTTTATCAATTCCGTTTGGACCGGAATGATAGAGGAGACGGCAGTGCCGTTTCCTAATTTCCGATACTAATAATTCCGATGCAATCAGAAACGAGCTTTATTCTTTAGTCGGCGAAGGCCGACTTTGTTTGTGTAGACGCGGTTTCAACCGCCGAGTTATCTTCTCAATCTCAAAACTGATGGAAGTGAACCATCTACCCTACATATTCACATACATTGCACTTTCCCGCAATCTATTTTGCACTTAATACTTCATCAATTCTGTGGGTAGAACGAATGATTTTTCTATCTAGGTTGCTTAAGATTTAAGTCAAGTGTTAAGAGAATTTTTTTATGGCTTTACAACAAGATCCGTCAGAACCTCGGCGATTAATTGGCGACAATACATCCGAATTTGTGAATTTGTCGAACGGGGTAAAAAATTTACGACTCATTTAGGATTGCTATATCAACTGTCAACTGTCAACTATCAACTAAGAGGGCGGGTTCTCTTGGCACCGCCCCTACTACAGGTCAACTGTCAACTGTCAACTTACTGCGTAACTTTATGAATGCAGAATCAGCTACAAACATTCTAGATAACCTGGTACAGGAAAAAAGAGGCGAACCATTGAACGGCTTACAGCGAGCAATTATTCAAGGAGTGTTAGATGGTTTGACATACCAAGAAATCAAGAATAATTATGCGATCGCGCGGAACTATCAAATATGCTACTTAGGGCGATACGTTGCTTATCATTTGTGGAAATTGCTGACAGAGGTATTGAAAGATGCAGGAATTATCGACCCGGACGAAAGAGTCCGCAACAAAAATTTGTGGGAGTCCGCGATGAGAGTGGCACAGCAAAGCGTGCAGTCGGAATCTGTACAAAAAAGTCAACCCCCCGTACCGCCAGATGCGATGCTGGACAGAAAACTGCCAATGCGTTACCGAATTACCGAACATTTGGTAAGTACCGAGTTTAGCGATACTGATTTTGCGGAAGATGAAGATGTGCCCCATTGCCCTTTATGTGCAGTCAAACGTTTGAAAAGTCAGTCGATCGAAACAACCAAGTTGTTCGAGCGGGAAGCGCGAGTATTGCGCAAATTGGGCAAGCACGATCGCATACCGGAACTGCTAGCTCGCTTTCAGGAGGATCGAGATTTCTATTTGATAGTTGAATTGATTTATATCTGAAAGAGGACTAATGAGTTATATTATTCACTCCTCTTTTAGAGGACTTGTGCTATGAGACAGGCAATTAATTCTCTGGCTGACTGCGGAATGAATCTTTGTTCGCGATCGCGCTTCAATCTCAAAACTGATGGAAGTGAACCATCTACTCTACATATTCACATACTTTGCACTTTCCCGCAATCTATTTTGCACCCCGTACTCGATCGAGTCTGTGGGTAGAACGGATGATTTTTCGATCTGTGCTGCGTAAGATTTAAATCAAGAATGAATCTAAATATCTGAGGTTTTAAATTATGTTAGACATCACAACTAATCCTAACGATCGCCTTTATTTCAATCAACAGCAAAACGCGCTCGCCCAATCAACATTTCCGGCTAACAGCGACTTGCTCAGCGCAGCGATCGAGCCATTGAATATTCCTGGTTACAGTGCTGAATCTCGCTTGACTAATCTCACAGCATCCAGCATCGACCAACAGACACAGATAGCAGATTTTATTGTAGCTCATGCAGGCGAGGGCCTCAGTTTCTCTGCGAGCGATCGAGTTAGTGGCGATGTCGCCGATGCTCAACTCAAACCGCAGTCACAATCGGCGAATGTAAACACAGATCCGCTAACAGGAACGATATCTGCTTCCGAGTTGAATTTCGCCGATCCAGGTAACTCTCTTTCGACAGCTCGTAATATTGTTGGTATTGAAAATGGTAGCATCAACTTAACTGATGTTGTCGGCACAGGCGATCGCGACGATTTCTACCGCTTCGATATCAACACTAAGAGCAATTTTAACCTGCGTCTGGAGGGTTTAACCAGCGATGCTAATGTTAGGTTAATTCACGATAGAAACCGCAACGGTGGTGTCGATGGTGGTGAAACTATTGCCAGCTCTATTGAGATTGGCACCATCCCGGACGTGATTAATGTACCCAATCTGGTTCCAGGAACATACTATGTTCAAGTCTCTAGCTTATTCAACAACAACTCTACTAATTACAAGCTGAATTTGTCTGCAACATCTATTCCTGTAGTGCCAGATATTACCACACCTAAGGGTATTTATAATACTAACTACGGCTACGGTTTAGTGAATGCAAATTCAGCAGTTTCCCACACATTAAATCGTTCAAGTCTTTTCCCCGCTCTTCCCGATCTGGGTGGGAATAAGTGGGCGCTAGATGTGATAAATGCGCCGGAAGTTTGGAATCAAAACATTACAGGAAATGGCATTGTTGTAGCTGTCGTGGATACTGGGGTTGACTACACCCATCCCGATTTGGATGGCAATATTTGGCAGAATACTGATGAAATTGCTGGAAATGGTATCGATGACGATCGCAACGGATATATTGATGATATTCGGGGTTGGGATTTTGTGGCTAGCGACAACAACCCAATGGATCTGGATTTCGACGGTCACGGGACTCACATAGCAGGTGCGATCGCGGCAGAGCGAAATGATTTTGGCATCACAGGAGTTGCGCCCAATGCTAAGATTATGCCTGTCAGAGTGTTGCCCGCTTTTGGTAGTGGCTCGGAGAATAATATTGCTGCTGGAATCCGCTATGCTGCTGATAATGGAGCAAATGTAATTAACCTCAGCTTGGGAAGTGGCTTTTCCCTCTCCACCCAGGTGAATAACGCAATTGAGTATGCAAATAATAAAGGCTCTGTTGTGGTTATGGCAGCCGGAAACTCGGGTGTTGACCAACCAAGTTATCCAGCTCGTAATGCCGATCGCTTGGGAATTGCAGTGGGCAGCATTGATATAAACGGCAGGATGGCTGACACCTCGAACCGTGCGGGTTCCACAGCTTTGGATTACGTAGTTGCTCCGGGAGTAGACATCTATTCTACAACTCCCTATAGCACCTATGACACCCTAACTGGCACATCTATGGCAACGCCACAGGTAGCTGGTGTAGCGGCTTTAGTTTTGAATGCTAATCCGACTTTAACTCCGGCTCAAGTTGAGTACATTTTGACGACAACAGCTAATCGGAATGGATTGACAGGATAGCATTGCAAATCCCCACTTAAGTCTTGCGGACATTAATCGAGCATTAGAGCAGACGGCTCTGGATATGGACGATCTAAACACGCCCGGTTTTGATGTTGGATTTGACTATGCCACTGGATATGGTTTGATTCAAGCCGATCGGGCGATCGCTAAAATTGTCGTCTAATTCAGATTAGAGTTCCCATCCCTGCCGCGAGATCGGGGAGACAGAGTAAGCTTCTATGAAAGTCGATCGCCTGTGGCAGATTGAGGCAATCGCACGACGGCAGAAAGAGCGATCGGGCTAATTCTCTAAATTCCAACTCTAGAATCCTATGCTGTATTCCCCATTTAAGCGACTCAAATCGACCCACTCTAGGTTCACTAATGTTTTCCTAGCTTCCATTTCCCTGTTCCTGCTTGCTACTATCCCGCTATTAACTACTCCTGACTCTCTCTTCCCAGCGATCGCTCAAACTACCGATGCTCGTGAAGCAGAGGGCGATCAGCTCTTGTTGCAGGGGCTTCAACAGTATCAGACTGGTCAATTAATAGCAGCGCTGTATTCCTGGCAACAGGCACTGCAAATTTATCGCGCCCTCAAAAACCGCCAACGGGAGGTTTCGATACTAAGCTATTTGGGATATGCTTACCGCTCTGTGGGCAACTCGGCCAAAGCCATTGAGTATTGGCAGCAGACTTTAGCCATCGCCCGCGAAATTAAAGACCGCTACGGGGAAGGGGCAGCACTAGGGAATTTGGGAGTCGCTTACGAATCTCTGGGCAACTCGGTCAAAGCCATTGAGTATTCACAGCAGTGGTTAGTCATCGCCCGCGAAATTAAAGACCGCCGAGGAGAAGGTTCAGCACTGGCAAATTTGGGAGGTGCTTACCAATCTCTGGGCAACTCGGCCAAAGCCATCGAGTATTCACAGCAAAGTTTAGCCATCGCCCGCGAAATTAAAGACCCTGAAATAGAAGCTCGGGCAATGACCAATTTGATACGTGTTAAGGCAAGCGATGCTTATGAAGCAGAGGCCGATCGGCTGGTTCAGCAGGGGATTCAACAGTATGAGACTCGCCAACTCCCAGCAGCGATGAATTCCTGGCAACAGGCACTGCAAATTTATCGCGCCTTCAAAAAGCGCCGAGGCGAGAGTCAGGCACTGGCCTATTTGGGATTCGCTTACCGTTCTCAAGGCAACTCGACCAAAGCAATTGAGTATTTACAGCAACTGTTGGCGATCGCCGGCGAAATTAAAAACCGCTACCTTGAAGGTGTGGCACTGGAGTATTTGGGAGGTACTTACCGCTCTCTAGGCAACTCGGTCAAAGTCATTGAGTATTCACAGCAGTGGTTAGTCATCGCCCGCGAAATTAAAGATCGCCAACAGGAGGGTGGGGCACTAGCCAATTTGGGAAGTGCTTACTACTCTCTGGGAAACTATGCCCAAGCCATTGAGTATTTACAACAGGGTTTAGCCATCGCCCGCGAAATTAAAGACCGCCAATCGGAAGGTGCAGCACTAAACCTTTTGGGAGGTGCTTACTACTTGCTGGGAAACTCGGCGCAAGCCATTGAGTATTCACAGCAGGGTTTAGCCATCGCCCGTGAAATTAAAGACCGCCAACAGGAGGGTGGGACACTAGAGAATTTGGGAGCCGCTTACAACTCTCTGGGAAACTCGGCCCAAGCCATTGAGTATACACAGCAGCGCTTAGCCATCGCCCGCGAAATTAAAGACCGGCCAGGGGAGGGTTGGGCGCTGGGCAATTTGGGAGCCGCTTACCGTACTCTAGGTAACTATGCCAAAGCCATTGAGTATTTACAGCTCAGTTTAGCCATCGCCCGCGAAATTAAAGATCGCGAAGGGCAAGCTGCGACACTGAACAGTTTGGGAGGTGCTTACCTCTTGCTGGACGACTTGGCCAAAGCCATTGAGTATTTACAGCAAAGTTTAGCTATCGCCCGCGAAATTAAACACCGCCAAGGTGAGGGTGCGACACTGAACAATTTGGCAGCCGCTTACAACTCTCTGGGGAACTATGCCAAAGCCATCGAGTATTCACAGCAAAGTTTAGCCATCGCCCGCGAAATTAAAGACCGCCAAGGTGAGGGTAGCGCACTCCACGGTTTGGGAAACACTTACCGCTTTCTGGGCAACTCGGCCAAAGCCATTGAGTATTTACAGCTCAGTTTAGCTATCGCCCGCGAAATTAAAAACCGCAAAGGGGAGGTTAATGCACTGGGCAATTTGGGACTGGCTTACGAATCTCTGGGCAACTATGCCAAAGCCTTTGATTATGGGCAGCAGAGTTTAACCATCGCCCGCGAAATTAAAGACCGCCTAGGTGAGGGTGCGGCGCTCAACAACCTCGGATTGGCTTTATTGAAAGCTGGCAACCCCACAGAAGCTGAGAAAATGCTGATTGATGGGATTCAAGTTTGGGAATCGATGCGACAAATGCTCGGCTCCAACGACGCACATAAAGTCTCCATATTTGAAGGACAAGCTCGCACCTATAAACTTCTGCAACAAGTCCAGGTGGCTCAGAATAACCCGATCGCCGCCTTAGAAACTGCCGAACGGGGACGTGCTCGTGCTTTTGTCGATCTACTCACACAACGCTTATCAACGGGTGATGCCAATTCGGTCATCGCCTCTGTTCCCAACCAGGAGCAAATCCGCCAAATCGCCAAAGCACAGAATGCCACTTTGGTGCAGTATTCCATCATCTACGATGAGTTTGAGATTCAGGGCAAACAAGTAGGGCAAGAATCGGCGCTCTATATCTGGGTGGTTCAACCTACGGGCGAAATCGCGTTTCGCGAGGTAGACCTCAAACCTCTCTGGCAGAAGCACAAGGCTTCTCTAACCAGCTTAATCGTTGGCAATCAAGAATTCCTCGCTGTCCGCAGTCGCAGCAGTCTTGGCTCCACCCAACCCCAACCCGACTTACCGACACTGCATCAACTGCTGATCGATCCCATTGCCAGCCTCCTACCCAAAGACCCCAATGCCCATGTCATTTTCATTCCCCAAAAATCGCTTTTCCAGGTGCCTTTTCCCGCCCTGCAAGATGAAGGGGGCACTTACTTAATCGAAAAACACACGATTCTCACCGCCCCCTCGATTCAAGTATTGGATTTGACTCGACAACAACGACAGAAGCTAGCACAGAAGCCAGCCAACAGCGGCAGCGCTCTAGTCTTGGGCAATCCCACCATGCCTAGTGTGTCTGCCTATCTCGGAGCTCCCAAACAACAATTGTCTCCTCTACCTGGGGCCGAAGCCGAAGCTAGAGCGATCGCCCCTGTGCTCAACACCCAAGCCATCACAGGCGCACAAGGGACAAAAGCTGCGATCGTCCAAAAAATGCCCCAAGCATCGATTATTCACTTGGCAACGCATGGATTGCTGGATGATGTGCGCGGATTGGGAAGTGCGATCGCCCTGGCTCCTTCTGGTAGCGATGACGGCTTATTGACCGCAGAAGAGATTTTCGACATGAAACTGCAAGCAAGCTTAGTCGTTTTAAGTGCCTGCAACACTGGAGAAGGCAGAATTACCGGGGATGGGGTGATTGGCTTGTCGCGATCGTTGATTTCGGCAGGAGTGCCGAGTGTAATTGTTTCTTTATGGTCGGTGCCCGATGCGCCGACATCCGAATTGATGCAGTCGTTTTATCAAAACTTGCAAAATAACCCCGACAAAGCACAGGCATTGCGGCAGGCAATGTTAACCACGATGAAAACTCATCCTGGGCCGCGAAATTGGGCGGCATTTACTTTAATTGGGGAAGCAGAGTAAGGACGATCGCGACAAGCAGGTTACAGAGTACGATCGGGGATACTGCTCTTACCGCGAAACTGGCGGCTGCAAAATTTCAGCATCTTTTGCTATTTCCATTTCCTCCAAAACCGGCTCTAAAATCGGAGGAGGAATCGGCACTTCTTCAACTACCTGATGCTTTTCCAAAGTCAAACGAGACTGCGACGAACCAGACAATCTTTTCAACAATTTCGGTGTCGGATCGTACAGCAAATAAATAATTCGATCGCCCGCTTGCCAAATCTGGGTCGCCGACACTACTTGCAAGTACCCCTGCCTTTCCAGCAGCAGCGGCGCCAACTCCCCGGCTTGAACCAAAGCTTGCAAGTGAGCAATCTGAAACTGCAATCCCTCACTTTTTAACTCAGTTTCCCCCAATTTCACTTCGCCGTCGCTCAAATATTCGTTCCAATCCTTCAGCGACAAATCGGAGACAAAGGCTTGATTGATTTTAGCCTGATTTGCAGGCGTATTTGCTTGCGGATCTTTGGGGAATATTGCCAAAACCCTCGGCGGTGCAAACTCTTCGGCCGCTCGCTGAGCTAACACTAAGTTTACCTCGCCGTTATTAGTCATTGCCAAAAAAGTTCCCATAGAATCGAGTCCGGCTTCTTCTAACACGCTGTGGTCGAGAGCACTGCTCAAAAACACTCGCAAACCTTCTCGTTCTGCTTGTGCGCAAGCTTCCGGGTCGGTGTCGATAATTGCCACAGATTCTCCGCGTTCTTGAAACAAGCGAGCAATTAATCTGCTCAAAGGATTTGACCCCACAATTGCTGCACCGGTTACAGATTTTGAGGTGATGCCCAAAAGTTGAGCCATCCGTCCGGCGGTTAGTCCCTGCACGAAAACTGTCATAATAATTGTTAGGAAAACTAAGGCTTTAATCGAGTCGCCACCGTTGATTCCCCGCTGGGTGAGCAAAATTGCAAATAAAGATGCGATCGACGCTGAGACAATTCCCCTCGGCGCTACCCAACAAATAAATAATTTCTGCCGCCAATTCAGTCCGCTGTTCCAAGTACACAACCAAACATTGATCGGCCGCACTACCCACATTAAAGCTAAAACTGTAAACAAACTTCCCCAACCGAGGGCGACAACACTAGCGAGGGATAAATCGGCCGCCAGCAGCACGAACAGCACGGAAATAGCAAGGACTGTGAGTTGACCTTTAAACCTCCTCAGCAGCCTTTCTTCTGGGACAGCAGCGGTTCTGAGGACGATGCCAGATACCACAGTTGCCATCAGTCCCGATTCGCTGCGGATTTCTTCTGCTAAGCCGAAAAATCCCCATAAACTGGCTAAAACTACTAAGTTTTTGAGGTCTTCTGAGAGAAATTGCGATCGCTTGAGAATGAATCCCAGCAGCCAACCGCCTGCTACTCCAACGATTGCGCCAACGAAAAGCCGCACGATTAAATCTCGGAACAAAACCAGCAAATCAGGATTGCCGTTTAAAATAATATTCAGCACCAATACTGCCAGAATTGCTCCGACAGGATCGATTAAAACGCCTTCAGCTTCTAGCAAGGCGGCGACTTGTTTGTCAACCGATACTTGTTTGAGCAAAGGGCCGATTACTGTCGGGCCGGTGACGACTACTAGAGAAGCATACAGAAATGCGATCGGCCAGGGAAATTCTCCCAACCAGTGTGCGGCCATTCCGCCGCCAATTAGCGTAATTAAAGTGCCTACCGTAACTAAATTGCGGATGCTGCCGGAAACTTTGCCCAAATCTCGCAATTCCAAATTCAAGCCGCCTTCAAACAGAATTAACGCTACGCAAAGCGATACCATAACTTCCAAACCGCTGCCCAGCAGATTGGGGTGCAGCACTCCCAAGCAGTCGGGTCCGGCTAAAATGCCAAACAACAGCAAAAAGACGATCGCCGGAACTTTCAGATAAGCCGCGAGAACTTGAGCACTGATGCCACAGATGACGGTCATGACCATCAACTGGGTGATGTTAAAGGGGATTTCCATAGATATAATTGTTACAGGCTGCCCGCTCAGTTTTAAATGTTCGATCGCGGGTAATTGGAGTGCAGGCGCTCTTTTCGGCGCAGCTTACAAACTCGGCACGGCCCTGGATTTTTCCCAATAAGATTAAAAAACCTTGATAGTCGCTATAACTTTATCAGATAATTCTCTTGGCGTCAAAGATGGCAGCAAGCTGTAGCTAAGCGAGAGATAGTCTGTTATGTTCGAGAGTGCGACGGGGATGCGGACACAGAGGGAGAGGATTTGGCTTGTTTTGATGTGGAGTCAATCTCAAATCTCAAATCTCAAATAGCAAGATTTGGCGGCTTTTCAATTACAGAGCCGTCAAACCCCCAGATTCATTTTTGGAGTCAATCTACAATCTAAAAGAATCTAAAATCGCAAGATTCATCTGTAGAGTCAATCTACAATCTATAATTTTAAATCTCTAATCTATCATCGATTGGCATTCTGCCACCTGCGAAAAAACTCCGATAGAATGGCCGGCGAAATTCGCCCTTCCAGCCAATCTAAAGCCTGATTTTGGTTTGGTGCTGCCCGATAAAATTTGCACGCATCTATCAGCCGAATCGGAGAATTAGTGACAGTAGATTGAGAGCGCCACTTTTGCGCAAACTCGGTAAGAATAGCCGGAGAAATTTGTGTTTGCAGCCAATCTAAAGCTTGGTCTTGTTGTGCTAAACCGCGATAAAATTTGCCGACATCTATCAATCGCAAATTAGTGTCTGGAGGTAAGGCAGTTGCCCGCCATTTTTGAGCAAAGTCCGCTAAAACAGAGGTAGGAACCTGACTTTGCAGCCAAATTAAGGCAGTATCTTGGCTAGCGCTAGCTTGATAAGACGAGAATACTTGAGTCAGCCGCACGCCTGATATGGGAGGGGGAGTTGGAGTGGGAGTCGGCTGCGGGGCGGGTGTCGGCGCTGGTGGGGGGACAACTACTTTGGGAGATTTTCGCATCAAAGCGGCCCAGGTTTTGAGGCTTGCAATCCCGTCTGGATTGAGACCTTGAGATTTCTGAAACGAGATGAGCGCCGCTGTGGTGGTGGCTCCAAATTTACCGTCCATCGCGCCTTGATAAAAACCTTTAATTCTTAATTCCTTCTGGATGTCTGCAACTTTATAACTTAGGGCACCTTCTCGGACGCTTTCATAAATATTGGTATCTACATTGCCCGATACGCCGGACACGCTGCCGGTGTCACTGTACTGCCAAAAAGTCCAAGTTTTCCAGCCGCCGGGAACCCAAGGTTCCTCAGCACTGGTATAGTGAGCAATCCACAGCGGGTAATCGGCAAACCGTTTTGTCCCCAGGCTGTCCCAGAAACCGGGGTAAGTGTAGATAATCGGGCGCATCAACGTGGCTTTTTCGACTGCTTCTAACCAAATTGCGGCTCGATCGCACAATTGAGTCACAGTCAAACCGCCTGTAGTTTCCAAATCCAAGACTGCCGGCAAATCCCCCGCTTCGAGTTTGACAGTTTTCAAGAACAAATCTATTTGTCCTTGAACGCTGCTTGCAGGTCGAAAAAAGTGGTAAGCACCGCGTTGAATCCCGGCCGCTTTCATAGCCGCCCAATTGCGGGCAAAAGTTTGGGCAACTAACGTTGCACCCTCCGTCGATTTGACAAAACTGAAGGTAATACCTTCCCGGGCAACTGCTTGCCAATTGACATTGGGCTGGTAGTCGGAAACGTCTATACCGCGAATACTCATATTACGAAGAGTTGAGAAAAGCTGGTTTGGTCTGAAGCAGCGACTCGATTAAGGGTACATTAAATTGTAATGCTAAGTCGCTAAGTGTTTTTTTTGCAGGGGAGATTGTGCAAATGAACTTCGATCGAATAGAGCCCCGCCCCGGTCAAGAGTCTGTTTGGGATTACCCGCGTCCCCCTCGCCTTGAGGAATTGACCAAACACGTACAGATAGTTTTTAATGGAGTGACGATCGCCGACACGCGCCGTCCTCAGCGGGTATTGGAGACAAGCCACCCTCCTGCTTACTATATCTGCCCCGAGGACATCAAAATGGAATATTTGCACAAAACTTTACGGGGTTCTTGGTGCGAGTGGAAGGGACAAGCCGGTTATTACACTGTGACGGTGGGAGAAAAGGAAGTAGTAAATGCTGCTTGGTTTTATCCCAATCCCACCCAAGTCTTTGAGGCTATTAAAGATTATGTAGCTTTTTATCCGAGCAAGATGGATGCCTGTTATGTGGACGGGGAATTAGTGCAATCTCAACCAGGGGATTTTTACGGGGGCTGGATTACCAAAGATATTGTCGGCCCGTTTAAGGGAGGGCCAGGAACTTGGGGCTGGTAAGGGAAGGTTGAGTTTTGAGTTGAAGACAGGGGCAGAAACCAAGTTTTTTTTTACGCAAAGCCTCGTTACAGCTTCAGCCCGGTTTAAAAATCTGGTTTCTTGAGTTTGTGGGCGCCGTGAATGAGTTGAAGGCTTGCCCAGAAACCTGTTTTTTTACTACGCAAAAAGCCAACTATCAAAAAATGAATAATAATTCAATAAATCTATAATTCAGTGAAGATGAATCAATGCAGTGCAGCAGGCACGGCAGAAGCTAACGCAGCAGGTTATCCCTTGAAATAAACAGTGTCGTCAAAAATACAGCCACTGCTAATAAATAAATGTTAGTATAAGTTAATACCTGACACTAGCTTTATTGCTTCTTTATTATTTATTTATTCGGATCTGCGCTGTGTCTTTTGAATTTATCTCGCCATCTAACTCGCCAGAAAAACTACCAAAAAATTTATCTTTAGAGTCTACTCTTAAGGATCTGGCTGTATTGAATTTTCAAGTTGAAGCTTCATCCCTAGCCAAAGAAGTAGCCCGGTTTTTTCAAGCTCACCCGCTGCTTCCGGGAGTTATCTTGACCGTAAAGGGCGAATTTTTAGGGATGATATCGCGTCGGCGATTTATGGAACGCATGAGCCGCCCTTATGGAGTAGATATCTTTGCTTGCAGACCGATTATAGCTTTGTATCAAATAGCTCAAACCGATATTTTGATTTTACCAGGAGTAGCCTTAATTGTCCTGGCAGCTCAGCGAGCCGTGCAGCGACCGCCTGAACTGCTTTACGAGCCAATTGTTGTGCAGTTAGAACCTCAAGTTTACCGATTGTTAGACGTGCATCAACTGTGGGTAGCTTTATCCCAAATCCACCAACAAGCTACTTGGTTTATGAGCGAACTTTATTACAACTTAGCGCTCACGAAATGCGAGCTAGAAGCAGCTAATTCTCAATTAAAAGCAGCTAATTCGGAATTGTATCGCCTTGCCAACTTAGATGGCTTAACTCAGGTTGCCAACCGCCACTGTTTTAACGAATACTTAGATAAAAAATGGCAAGAATTGGGAGAAGCAGCAGCAGAAATATCTTTAATTTTATGCGATGTTGACTTTTTTAAGAAATACAACGATACTTACGGACATCAGGCGGGAGATGCTTGCTTGCAGCAGGTAGCCCAAGCTATTTTGGAAGCCGTAAATTACTCAACAGGCGAAGTTTCGGGCGAGACTCTGGTAGCCCGTTACGGAGGCGAAGAATTTGCAGTGATATTGCCTCGGACTTCGCCTGAAATAGCTGTCTGGATTGCAGAGAAAATTCGAGTGTGGATCAAAGAACTAGAAATCGAACACGTTAATTCGGAGGCGTGTTCTCTCGTGACGCTGAGTTTGGGGGTAGCGAGTACGTTTCCTCGATCGTCCGCAGCACAAAAAAGCTTGATTGCAGCGGCAGACCGCGCGCTTTATCAAGCTAAAGACCGAGGGCGCGATCGAGTGATTTTAGATTTTAGATTTTAGATTTTAGATTTGAAAAAGTGAGCCACGGATTTATCCGTGGGCTTGTTTAATGGTTTCGATCGCAGATTGTCTGGCAAGTCGCCGATCGACCTGCCGATGCTAGCCAGCAATTTCTCTAAAGCTTTCATCTGCTTGACGGTGAACGTGGGTACGTTCTTCCCCAACTCCCAACGACTGATTGTTTGCGACGAAACGCCAAGCTCTCGCGCCAAATCTTCCTGACTCATCTCCAGTTCTTCCCTGAGCTTCTTCAAATGCGACTCTTCATCTTCAGGTCGCGGAACGGGCTTTTTCGGCATATCCTCGATCGCACATTTTTTATATAAGATGCTTAAGCATCTTGACTAAACAATAAATTGATTAGACAATTTTGGAAAGGAGCATGAATCGATTATGCCTGACAAACAGCGTCTGAATTCCTAGGTTATTGTTCGCCTGCTTCCCAATTGACAATAAAAGCGTCGTGGGTAGGTTCCGCAGTTGCTCTGATTTGGGCAAGTATTTAGCTTGAAGGTATGCAATACTGCGTATAAAATTTTATCGGGCGATCGTCCCGTGCCTACAAAGACTCGCACCAAGCACGTTCTGCCGTCCAGTGTCTGTCTGAAGATTCATAAATCCTCAACCCATCCAACCCGGCATTTCGGATCGTCTCCTCAACTTCATCCAGCGTAAATGCCGCTTGCAACGAATCGCTGAATAACTGTTTCTGATGCGCGTTGCAATCTCCCGCATACAGCTTGACTAAATTATCCCTGATTTCCGCTTTTTCCGGCCGCAGCAAATCCCGCAAAAAAATTGCTCCCTGCGGCTTCAACACCCGCTTGACTTCCTGCAAAAACGGCAGCGGATCGGGCAAATGGTGGATAATGCTGTTGGAAATCACCATGTCAAAATAGTTGTCAGGGTAAGGCATTGCCTTAGCATCAATTAATTCGAGACTAATTTGCGATCGCACGCCCGCCTTTTCCACATTTTCTGCCCCGACTTTCAGCATATTTGCCGACAAATCGATGCAAGTCAATTTCCATGCCGGCCGGAGTTGAGAAATTGCGATCGGAATTCTCGCCGTACCCGTCCCCGCATCCAAAACGTTTCCAAAAACCGGCCCCAACGCCGCAGCACTCTGAGCAAAAGCAGCATTAACCTCCGCAAAATCCATCGAATCGTATTCGATCGCCTCTTCCAAGGAATCCATCACTTCCGGTTCCAAAACTCGCTGCATAAAATTTATCTCGTTATCTGGCATTTCCATATAGGGGTTCAGTTTCGCTTGCAAAAGCTCGACTAACTCCGGTTCCATATATTGGTAATTGTCCGGAATTTGCAGGCAAATAACTTTCTTGCCTTCGAGGCTTTCGGGAAATTTGCTGCGAAGTCGATCGCCATGCTTCTTCTCCATCACAAATATCAAATCCGCCCAACCGACAAGACCCTCAGTTACTCTAATTCTTGCACCTTTTTCCGTTCCCGCCGATCGCACGCTGTAGCCGCTAACTTTCTGGCATATTTTCTCGGCAGTCAAACTTCTCCACTTATTCTGACTGCACACAAACAATATCTTGATTTTATCCATTCAGACACAAATACAAAATTCTATGTTTATCGTGGCAGGGGCGTCCCGCCTGTGCTTCCGAAGCGGTTAAAAATTTCCTTCTAATTTCCCCCGATCGCATTTTTCATACCACAAATCATCTATTTTGTCAAATTGACCCAATCTCCGTTACAATTCTTAAACCAGAAAATGCGGATTTTGCATAAACAATTGTACTTATTACATTTGCAGAGTTCGTTAATTTTACGATTTTAAAAGCTTTCAGCGTCAAAAACTTAAATTAGTCATAATGCCGCTGGATTGTGAAAATCGTACCACAAGCCTCAAAGCAAGTAAATACGTAAAATAATTGAGAATGAAGTCAATAATTTGGGTCATCTTTAGATTTGCTTAAGATTTCAGCGGTCAAAATAGATCGAACATTTAAAACTAAATCGACTTTTAGATTGTTTTTGCTTATAAAATAAGCTGGAGTTGCCCCGAAGACCGATCGACCCTCAACAATAGATACAGATGCTCGATCGCACAATGGCATCAAACCAAACTCGATCAAACTCTGCTAGAATTAGTAAAACGAAGTCGTTATGAGTTTGACTAAATAGCTATGACCGAACAAACCGTAGAAAACTTAGTGATTATCGGCTCAGGACCCGCAGGCTACACCGCAGCCATCTACGCCGGGAGGGCAAACCTGAAACCCTTAGTGTTTGAAGGCTACCAAGCGGGAGGCGTCCCCGGCGGTCAACTGATGACCACCACAGAAGTCGAAAACTTTCCCGGCTTTCCCGAAGGCATCACCGGGCCACAACTCATGGATCGGATGAAAGCTCAATCAGCGCGTTGGGGTGCCGAATTATACACAGAAGATGTAATTTCGGTGGATTTGAGCCAGCGGCCGTTTACCGTGCGATCGGAAGATAGAGAAATCAAAACCCACACGATAGTAATCGCTACAGGCGCGACGGCGAAAAGGCTGGGGCTGCCTAGCGAACACGTATTTTGGAGTCACGGCATTTCTGCCTGTGCGATTTGCGACGGCGCTACCCCAATTTTTAAAGGAGTAGATTTAGCTGTCATCGGCGCGGGCGACACCGCAGCGGAAGAATCTATTTATTTGACAAAATACGGCTCTCACGTACATATGCTGGTGCGGCGCGATCGGATGCGCGCCAGCAAGGCCATGCAAGACCGAGTGCTGAGCAATCCCAAAATTACCGTGCACTGGAACACCGAAGCAGTGGATATCTTGGGCGAACCGGGCGGGAAAATGGACGGGGTGAGAATTAGAAATATCGAGACCGGCGCCGAGAGCGATTTGTTGGTGAAAGGATTGTTTTACGCGATCGGTCACACTCCCAACACTCAACTTTTCCAAGGTCAGCTAGAACTCGACGAAGTAGGCTATATCGTTACCAAACACGGTTCGGTAGAAACCAGCGTTGAGGGAGTTTACGCCGTCGGTGACGTGCAAGACCACGAGTTTCGCCAAGCCATCACCGCGGCCGGTAGCGGTTGTATGGGGGCGATGCTGGCAGAACGTTGGCTCTCAGTCAACAATTTAACGCAGGAATTCCATCAAACCGAGGAATCCGAGCAACCCACAGCAGCGCCGGAAGCTCAAAAAGTTCGCAAAACCAGTGAGAACTTTGATATCACAGACACGCGCCACGAAGGAGGTTATGCTTTGCGGAAGTTGTTCCACGATAGCGATAGGTTGATTGTGGTCAAATATTCCGCTCCGACTTGCGGCCCTTGTCACAGCCTCAAGCCGATTTTGAGCAAAGTAGTAGATGAGTTCGAGGGCAAAATCCACTACGTGGAAATCGACATTGAAGAAGATCCTGACATTGCTGAAAATGCTGGCGTGATTGGTACGCCGACGATTCAGTATTTCAAAGACAAAGATTTGGTAGCTGAGCTCAAAGGAGTTAAGCCGAAAAGCCAGTACCGCGAGTTAATTGCCAGTAATTTGTAGGACATTCGATCGATTTTAGATTTGAGATTCGCCAAGGGAAATTTAACCTAAACTCGACTTGCGTCCTACCTGCCAAAAACCCGGTTTCTCCCCTGCGCGCCAGTCCCGTGCAGGGGAGAAACCGATTTTTTTTTAGCTGCATCCCGCGAAAAAACCCGGTTTCTCGCGAGTGTTTGGCGAATAAGAAAGAGGATTTTTGAGTGTTCCGGGTTTTTTCGCCTGAGTCCTACTAAAATCTAAAAGTCTTATATTGGTCGATCGTCATTATGGCTCAAAGCCGCCTTGGACTGCCGCGATTTCTCAACAGTGCCTCACCGTCAAGCCTGTCAATGAAAATGATGTGGGCAGGTTTGACAATAACTGCCGTGTTTGTATTAGTAGCCACCTTGTCTCCAGCTATGCAAGCTTGGGGATGGCTGCAAAATCCTACTGAGGCTTTGATTAACCCCATCCACGAACCGCCGTCGGCGAATTATTGGTTCGGTACTAGCCGCAGCGGCTACGATGTGTTTTCCCGCACGCTGTTTGCTTCTCGGGCGGCTTGGCAAGTGGTAATTTTAGCCACTGCTTTGAGTTTGTTTATCGGTGTGCCGCTGGGTTTGGTTAGCGGTTATTTGGGCGGTAAGCTCGATCGAGTATTGTTATTTTTAATGGATACAATTTATACTTTGCCGGGGCTGCTACTTTCTCTGACGCTAGCGTTTGTAGTGGGGAAAGGAGTTTTGAATGCTGCGATCGCCCTGAGCATTTCCTACATCCCTCAATACTACCGCGTTGTCAGGAATCACACCGTTAGCGTCAAAACCGAATTATTTGTCGAAGCCGCGCGAGCAATGGGTGCTGACACTTGGACAGTGCTTTCGCGCTACCTGTTTCTGAATGTGATTCAGAGCGTACCGGTGCTGTTTGCGCTCAACGCTGCCGATGCAATTTTAACATTAGGAGGTTTGGGATTTCTCGGATTAGGACTTCCCGAAGCAACTCCCGAATGGGGACACGACTTGCGTTTAGCTTTAGATGCGCTACCTACTGGCATTTGGTGGACGGCTTTGTTTCCCGGTTTGGCAATGACTTTAATGGTAGTGGGACTGTCTTTGGTGGGGGAAGGATTAAACGAGTTTGTTAACCCTCGGCTGCGGAATCAGCAGTAATTTGTGTCGCGGTTAAATTAAGTTCGCAGTCAGGACTTTAGTCATTATTCACAAAAAAAATTGAAGTCCTGACTACAAACACGCGCTATAAAGAAATGATAATATCGCCCCGATTAATTATTAATTTTTTCTCTTGTCAAGGTGAATTCTTTCTAGTAAACCTTCCTTAGGTTGTCAATATAGAGACGGAGCAGAAATGTTTATTGATAGCTTCATCTCCTAACAGTCAAGCCACATAATTTAAAGGCGGGTAGAGGATAAAGCCCGGATACGTGCTTTCTGAGGACGCTCTGTAAATAATAACAAAACTTTGAGCATTGCACCAGCGTCCTACCGCTCCACATCTTTAAGTGCATCCAGCAGCTTATGCCTTGTCCAACAAGAGCAAGCACATCGCTAATTGGGTAAATTTTCCTTCCCTTGCGGAGTTATCATCTGCAGGCAGTTGCAGCAACGCCCTCTGGGGATTTTGTTCCGTCTGCTTGAAATTATCAAGACAATTCGAGAATGCTACCTAAAATTGATTAAAGGGCTTTATTAAATCTTCACACTGTTACTATATATTTAAAGGAATCGTGAAGTTATACTTCCGGAAGATGGCGAATTGTGGTTTTTGTGAGAAAGTGCGATCGCGCAAGTGCCAGCCGGAAGTCAACAAATTTTAGAGCAGTTTGCAGCCAAGCATTGCGCATTGCGTTAAGTCTCAGTAGAATTTATCCGGGTGGTTTTTGCCGCTGACGCGACAAACTCGTGTCGAACTGCTTAAATGAGAAAGTGACGTTAAGAACTTAATGTGATTTAACGTCAAAATTAAACCCAATTTCTGAGATTTGAGCTAACTTAACAATGAAAGCCCCTGTTGCATTACTCAACCCGCAACGCTTCATTTGGGGTCAGAGTCGGTCTCTAATCCAGAGTTGTCGGCTTAAAACTAAAGCTACGAGCTTTATTCAATCGCACATTGCGTATGATTCAATTCAGGGAAACAGGGTAATGATGGGTGTATCTACACGGATTGTATTGGTCCCAATTCCGGCAAGTCAAAAACTGTCTGCTAACTGTCTGGCCAACTACGCCGCAGCCGTTCACCCAGATATGCGCAGAAAACAGCGCCGTTCGATTGTGCCAAAGTTTTTACTGGCCATTCTCAGGATTTAGCAGATTTAGACACGAGTCCCTATTGTCAAGCTAAGCTGATAGTGTTTTCCTAGTTCTTGACAAACAATGGAAAACAACTTCCATTTTTTGTGAGAAAGGCTACAATCGGAAAGGTCTTTGCAAGATCCGATTCTCCCCGTTTGGTGTTTTGACTCTCTGCTGTTGCATTTGAGCCAGCAGACCCGCATCCAAGGTGGCGAAAATTTGCCATGAAACTGTCATGTCTGACAACATCATGAAAGCACCAGGCGCATAAAAAGTTCGACACATCGAACACAAAAGTTAGAGGGTTCCGTGCCGGAAAACTTGTACTGGTAAAAGATCGAAGTACAGAGTAAAAAAGTTAGTATTTTTTGAGGTGCGAGCGATCGCATTTCATGGTTTGCTTCTCTCGGCAAGGTATCGCAGATAATGTGGTAACTCGCTCCGAAAGAAAAAGCCGCACGCTCAATCCCATGTCGCGATGTTAAAATCTGCGATCGATTGAATGCGCTCCCTGCTTCAAACCATAACTGGAACTTTGACTCATAAAACTGGTGCAGTTTCGGTAACATATCCAGCTAGCCGACCGAAAATCCCACTATTTCTTCCTGCGGGAATGTCAATACTGGCTAACTTGTCTAAACTACAAACAGACACTATTCCACTGTTATTTATTCTTTAATTCAGGAGCATGAGGAAGACGGCATGATCCAGGCTAACACCGTACTCGAAACCACAATCACACCCCAAATGGAAACTATCGAGTTGCTTCGGAGCGCCGAAAGCGTTCTACCTGAGAGCGAGTTGGAACTCTTTATCGACGAAGAAGACGATAGAGAAGAATTCTTAGATTCTCAATCTGAGGAGGACACTAAATCTGGCAAAGGTGCCAAAGCCCGTCGTCGGGCACAGGCAAAGAAAAAGCATTATACTGAAGACTCTATTCGTCTTTACCTGCAAGAAATCGGTCGGATTCGGCTGCTGCGAGCTGACGAAGAGATTGAACTAGCGCGCAAGATTGCAGATTTGCTGGAATTAGAGCGAGTTCGAGAACAACTGCTTGAAGAGTTAGACCGCGAACCCAAAGACAGCGAATGGGCTAATGCTGTAGATATGGCACTCCCTGCATTCCGTCACCGACTCCACGTCGGCCGTCGGGCTAAGGAAAAAATGGTGCAATCAAACCTGCGTTTGGTGGTGTCGATCGCCAAAAAATACATGAATCGCGGTTTGTCTTTCCAAGATTTGATTCAGGAAGGCTCTTTGGGTCTGATCCGGGCCGCTGAAAAATTCGATCACGAAAAAGGCTACAAGTTTTCTACCTACGCAACTTGGTGGATACGTCAAGCCATCACCCGGGCAATCGCCGACCAATCGCGCACTATCCGCCTGCCGGTTCACCTTTACGAAACCATTTCGCGGATCAAGAAAACTACCAAACTCCTGTCTCAGGAAATGGGTCGCAAGCCTACGGAAGAAGAAATTGCTACCCGCATGGAGATGACGATCGAGAAGTTGCGGTTCATTGCTAAGTCCGCACAGTTGCCCATCTCTCTAGAAACTCCGATCGGCAAAGAGGAAGACTCACGTCTGGGAGATTTTATTGAATCAGACGGGGAAACACCAGAAGATCAAGTCTCAAAAAACTTGCTCAGGGAAGACTTGGAAAGCGTTTTGGATACTCTCAGCCCCCGAGAACGGGATGTACTGCGGCTGCGTTACGGCTTAGATGACGGACGGATGAAGACCTTGGAGGAAATTGGTCAAATCTTTAACGTCACCCGCGAGCGGATTCGCCAAATCGAGGCTAAAGCCCTGCGGAAGTTGCGCCATCCCAACCGCAACAGTATCTTAAAAGAATATATCCGCTAGAGTAATTTTCTAGCATCACCCAAAAGAGTGATTCGCACTCTTTTTTGGGGGGGAGACCCCCCGCCCCGGTTTGGGCTATAGCTGTTAAATTTTGTGCTGCTAACTGCACGGAGCAAGTGGCTATTTGTTGCCCAAATCGCGCTGCCAAAATTTAGGGAGTCCGTTACGGAACTCCCAAGCTTTGCAGTGTCACAAAAGTCTTAACTAGAAAATTACATCAGGCCCCAAAAGTGAAGCAGGCCTTGACCGGAAACCAATTCGATTATGACAGCTGCAGAGAAACCAATCATCGCCAAACGACCATTCCAATTTTCGGCTCCTTCGCTGAAGCCCCAGTTCCAAGCGTTGCGTTTTTGTTCTTGCATAGTGCGAACTCCTTTCGTTAACTTTTGTAAGGCTTATGTAAATTAATATAACAGTGACTTGAAAAAACTTCAAATTTGTGAATCCTAATATCGGTCAAAACTGTCGATCGACCTTGAGGATTTTACCTAACAGGAAAAATAGCCAACTCGGTATCGGGGTCAAACAAGTGAATTTTGTCATGGGCGATGGCCAACCAAAGCTCCTCGCCAACTCGGATCGATCGCTCAGGCGGAACCCGCACTTGCATCCGCACGGCCGGAGCATCCGTCAAACAGACCCGCAAATAAGTTTCGTGTCCCAAAGCCTCTACAATTTCCACTTGTACCGAAAGATTTTTGGTAGCAGGAGGGTGAATGCTCAGATGTTCCGGCCGAATGCCCAAAATTAGCCCTCGCCCGTCATATTGTTGTAAACTTTTTGCCCAAATATCGGGTAAAGTAAAGCGAAATTGCGGGTGAGAAATCAACAGCGGAGCACTAAATTCCACCGACAAAAAATTCATCGGCGGAGAACCGATAAACTCAGCAACAAACAAATTAGCCGGCTTGTTGTAAAGCTCTAGAGGTTGAGCTACTTGCTGAAGCTGACCTCTATTCATAATAGCAATCCGATCGCCCATAGTCATCGCCTCAGTTTGGTCGTGAGTCACATAAATAGTTGTAGTTCCCAACTGTCGCTGCAACTGCACAATTTGCGATCGAGTTTCCGCCCTCAATTTCGCATCAAGATTCGATAGCGGTTCGTCCATCAAAAACACCTCAGGATTGCGAGCCATCGCCCTACCCAAAGCTACGCGCTGCTTTTGCCCTCCCGAAAGTTGTTTCGGCAAGCGATTTAAAAGAGATTCTATTTGCAATAATTCAGCTACTTTCAGGACTCGTTCTCCTACTGCCTTTTCCCGTTCCGACAAATAGCGCAAACCCGGAGGCAGCTTTCGAGTCGCTCCTCCTAAAAAGTCCTCAAACAAAGGATAAACTAGATGATTTTTAAAAGAATTAGAAGCTAAATAATTAATAACCTCTTCTACCTTATTCCTAATTTTTTCTCTCTTCAGGATGCTTCCTTCTTCTCCTTGTATCTTCCCCCTTATCCCTTCTACTTTCTTCTCTCTTCCTTCTTCCTTCTTCCTTCTTCCTTCTTCCTGCTTCCTTCTTCCTTCCTCTTTCTCCCTTTCGGAGCGGCGCAATCCAAAGGCGAGATTATCGTAAACTGTTAAGTGAGGATAGAGAGCATAATTTTGAAATACCATAGCGATATTTCGGTTTTTAGGAGGCAAATCGTTAACCACCCGATCGCCAACCCAAATATTGCCGGCCGTCAAAACTTCCAAACCGGCGATCGATCGCAGCAAAGTGCTTTTTCCGCAGCCAGAAGGCCCCACCAGCACCATGAATTCCCCGTCTTCGACCGTCAGGTTAATGCGCCGCAGAACGCTGTTAGACGAAGGGCGATCGGCCGCAGGCGAGACACTTTCTGCGACGCTGTTTGCTTCTTTTTCCTGTTCTCCTTGGCGGAGCGGAAAACTTTTGTAGATATTTTCTAATACAACTTGCGCCATCAAACAATTTTAGATTTTAGATTTTAGATTGGGGAATTGGAGGCAGAGCCTCCGGGTATGTATTCCCAGGCAAAGCCTGGGAACAAGGCTTAATGGGGAATGGAATTGGACGTATACGCTCGAAGACAACAAAGGCAATCTTTAATTGACTCACAGCGAATAATGACACAATGAATGACCCATGACTAAGGACTATTGACTGCTGATAACTTTGATAATTTTTTCACCCGGATTGAGGTCAAAAACTCGATCGCCCCCAGAATCTTTCCCCCAAAAAGCTATAGCATCAATAGCCGATCGCAGTAGACGGCCAGAATTAGTTAAAAGTTTGACATCCGTATCGGGAACAGCCCGCAGCAAGCCAACTAAAGCATCTTTAGGCTCTGAGAAACGAAAAGCTTGAGTGCCAATTTCACCTCGGTTAGTAAGTCTGACAGAACCTGCAGGCATTCGTTTTGCCCAACCCAACTCCGAAAATAGCACCAAACTGTCGTCCGGGTCGAGAGTGATGCAGCCCACCAACTGTTCCTGCTTCCGCAACCTGGTTACTTGAGAACCCTGGGCGGCGCGGCCCATTGGCGGCAGTTGTTCGTCATCGATATCAAACCGGAGGACTCGACCTCCTGAAGTTGCGATCGCCACTTGCTCGCCCACTTTACCCAGACTCGCGCAGCGCAGCCGATCGTCCTCCTTGAGTTTAACAACAGTAACGCCGCGATTAGTCAAATCAGCAAATTCCTGCATCGGCAAGCGCTTAATTTTCCCTTGCTGAGTCAGAGTTACTAAATCTGCCGCTTCCGAATTTTCCGGCAAAATAAAGTGTGCAACTGTGATTTCCGACAAAGCGCGACCGGCACTTTCTTTAGTAGCACTCGGCGACAACAAACTAACGATCGGCGTTCCCCGGTCTTTTGGGCTACTACTAGGAATATCGGCCACTTTCAGCGGGTAAGCTTTGCCGTTAGGAGTTAAGATGACCAAAGTGCGATCGGTTTTCGTCTGCTTTGCGGTAACAATAAAATCTTCATTTTTTTCTAAAGCTGAAACCGATTTTTCGCGACTTTTCGAGCGAGGCCGTTCGCCAGCGGGCAAGCGCCGCACGTACTGCTTGTGCGAAAATTCAACAATAGTTTCCTCTGCCTCTAGAACGGGCAATAAGTTAGGCTGAATGGTTGCCGGCGACAACTGCTTCACCGCAGAATTTTTCTTACCAGAAAATTGTGGTTCGGCGTTTGCTGCGCGTCCGGTTCCATTGGCGAATTTAGTGCGGCGGGGGTCAGCGTACTTGCGTTTGAGCGATCGAAATTCCTTCTTTAAAGCCTTCAAAAGTTCGCGCCTGTCGCTCAACAACCGCTGCAATTCTTGAATATTAGCCATCAACTCATCAAACTCAGACTGCAAATTTTGCCTTTCCAAACCAGTCAGCCTGCGCATCGGCATCGCCAAAATAGCATCAGCTTGACTTTCGCTCAAATTG
Source organism: Microcoleus sp. Pol7_A1 (assembly GCF_036701085.1). Lineage (NCBI taxonomy): Bacteria > Bacillati > Cyanobacteriota > Cyanophyceae > Oscillatoriales > Microcoleaceae > Microcoleus > Microcoleus sp. Pol7_A1. Next base: position 25,091 of record NZ_JAUBQD010000020.1, on the reverse strand, counting down.
AGGCGAACTTGCAAAGTTTGCTTAGCAGTAGAGCCGTCAGGAGAATTTCTGAGAATGTCGATCGCTGTATCGAGATTTGTCAAAGCCAACATTAAGCCTTGGACAATATGACAGCGGCGTTCCGCAGCCTGCAACTCGTAATTGTAGCGGCGGGTAAGAGTCACTTCCCGGAAATCCAGAAATTCCTGCAACAATTGTCTCAGCGTCAACTGTCGCGGTTGACCGTTAACAATTGCCAGCAAAATCGCGCCAAAATTTGTTTGCAGGTCAGTTTGTTGGTAAAGGCGAGCCAGAACCGCTTCAGGGGTAAATTCCCGCTTGAGTTCAATCACAACTCGAATACCTTCGCGATCGCTCTCGTCACGCAAATCAGAAATACCGTCGAGGCGGCCGGAATTGACCAACTCCGCCACCTTTTCAATCCAAGCCGCCTTATTTACCTGAAACGGAAACTCCGTCACCACGATCGCCGTTTTAGTGCGCACCTTGCGATTACCGGGCACCTCTTCCACTCCAGCCACACCCCTGACCGCAATGCTGCCTCGACCCTTAGTGTAGGCGTCAACAATGCCCTCTGTAGCGACGATTTCCCCTCCGGTCGGAAAATCAGGGCCCGGAATCAGTTCTATCAACTTCTCGTCCGATAGTTCCGGGTTTTCAATCAAAGCAATTAAACCGTCTACCACCTCCCCCAAATTGTGCGGCGGGATATTAGTTGCCATCCCCACAGCAATGCCCGTACAGCCGTTGAGTAACAAAAACGGCAACTGAGCAGGCAGCGCCGTCGGTTCCTGCTGCGAACTGTCAAAGTTTCCAGTAAAATCAACAGTTGCATCGCCGACTTGCGTGAGCATCGCTTCGTGGGCGATCGGTGCCAGCCTAGTTTCCGTGTAGCGCATAGCAGCAGCCGGGTCATTGTCCACCGAACCGAAATTGCCGTGACCCGCCAGCAAAGGATAGCGGCTCGAAAACTCCTGAACCATGCGCACCAGAGCGTCGTAAACCGATTGGTCGCCGTGAGGGTGATATTTTCCCAAAACATCTCCAACGACCCGCGCGCACTTGCGGTAAGGTCGGTCTGGCGTCAGACCCAGTTCGTGCATCGCGTACAAAATTCGACGGTGAACCGGTTTTAAACCGTCGCGGACATCAGGCAAAGCTCGCCCGACGATCACACTCATGGCATATTCGAGGTACGATTGCTGCATCTCGGCGTGCAGAGGCGTAGAAATTACTTGCCCGGAAAGTAGGTTGAGTTGTTTAGCCATGAGTCCTTGTGTCCGTTAATTCCTGAGTGAAGACAGCCTCTGTCAATAATGCCGAGGTTGCCTGTCTCGAGTGAAAAGCGTTTGCCGCAGGCGAACCGAAAGTTCGGCGAAGCGGCCTAGTTGGAGAATAAAAATAAACTTAACTTGTGAAAGCAGAATCCGAGTGCCGAAGACGGGCAACGCTTGCCTCTTACTCTCCACTCTTACCCTAACCTCTATGTTGCCTTCATTTGCGCTTACCTGTCTATTTACTGCCCGCCGTCAGAAGGTTTATTCACAGGAGAACACCGAATGCCAGAAGCTCAGAACGTAATGAGGCTTTAGCCCTTCCTAGCAAAGCGTCACGAGGGACTTTAGTCCCCGTCAATCTATGATAGAATTTAATTGCAATTAGAAATAACCATCTACGCGAAGAAATATTCTCTTCAGGAAAAAAGCCCGATCGATCTCGTCTCGGTACAGCCGTAGCGTTTATCAATCAGCACTGGTAGAAGATAGAGCCTAGCGCATTTTGGCAAGCGCGATCGACTCGGAAAGCATTAAAAAAAAGTAAGCCCAATTGCAATACCTTTGGTAGAGGTACTTGTTTTGAGCGTGTAGAGGTGCCTGGACTACGAGTGAAATTCAAGTTTTGACTTATTCCAGAATGGAGCGTCGCGGTGGCTCGCTGAGAGTGTCAAAAATGGCGATATTGAAGCATTCAGCAGTCAAAAGCTCTCATCGCGACATCTCCTAGTCTGACCTCCGCTTGATGAACGGAAGCGTCGATATTTTAAGCCGTCTCGATCGGTCAAAACTGAGAATTAGGAATTTCCAACAATCCCCGCTAGATTCGCTACTCGGAATGCTGCGGCGGGAGTATGTGAATAAACACGGCTTGATTCTAAGAGCAGGAAAGAAAATAATTGTCACACATCCCCGACTCTCCTATCAGTTTCAAAAAAGAATGCAACAGTAGACCGGCGATCCAAACCCATATCCAGTCACTCATTCCCCATCGAAAATCTAAAATGGTAGAAGCCAGAGGCTTGACCGAAAGAGAGGATACTATAGTCCTGGACGCACGGGTAGTCAGAAACCGGGTTTTTCGTAGCAATACTTCGTTATAGCCAGCCGAAAAGATCGAGAACCCGGTTTCTAGGCATCGTCCATGCGCCCAAGATTGTACTAGAAACCTGCTACCTGAGAATCTTGAGACTCTCACCAGTCCCAGGTCTAGTTATAAAAAACAACTAAACTGTCTGTGTGTAGTAGTCTAAATGATGATGGTACTGGATGCTTCTAGGCATCTTTACACCTTCTGACACCTAGTAGATCAAAGATATACATACGGGTTTTGCAGGGTTCCCGGCTGATGGCGTTAAAAACTCTGCATTTTTGACGGGGAATGTACTCCCCGTGCCGTGTTCCTCTTTGGACTAAAGTCACAAAGTTTCTATACTTCCCATATTTATTTATGAAAACCGTTCTGATTGTAGAGGACGATTTGGTTAATGCTCGGGTTTTTTCCAAAATTCTGACTAAGCGGGGGGGCTTAGCCGTGAAGCACACGGAAAATGTTGAAGAGGTGATGCAGATTGCTGCAAACGGCGAAGCTGATTTGATTTTAATGGATGTGTCACTTTCCCGCAGCGTGTACCAGGGGAAATCTGTTGACGGCATTAAGATTACTCAACTGCTCAAAGCTGACCCGCAAACGGCCTCGCTGCCGATTATTTTGGTGACTGCTCACGCGATGGCCGGTGATAAAGAAACATTTCTGGATCAAAGCGGTGCTGATGGTTACATCTCTAAACCTGTGGTAGACCATCAAGAGTTTGTCGATCAGATCAAGGCTTTGCTGCCTGATTGAGTGAACCATACATTAAGTGGGAATAAGAAGGAAGAAGGAAAAAGGAAGAAGGAAGAAAGAATTTTTTGTTTGAAACAACAAACCATTAAAACTCTTGAATTACAAAGTTTTCTTGAATTCTGACTCTTCCTTCTTCCTTTTTCCTTTGGAGATCCCGATCGCACAATGCGACGAGTTCTGACTTTTAATGAGTGAGGAAAAATTTGAGATTTTTCAACTCATGAGAGCGAAGAGTGCGTTGCGGCGAGGAACCTCTCCTCAGCGATCGCAACGCTATTCACTCATTCATGCAATCTCAAAACTATTATTAGTCTTCGTCCTCATCGAAGTCAAAACCGATATCATCATCATCGTCAGCATCAGGTCCCAAGGCATCATCCTCAGTCTCAGCGACAAAATCGTCGTCATCAACCTCAACTTCCTCAAAATCCTCATCAGCCTCAAGCTCTGACCCGCGCCCGATCTCAAAACCGCTCTCGATCGTATAAGCGCGACGTGCAGTGCGATCGTCCAAAACCACATCCTCCTGCAAATCGTGGATGTCGTCATCAAACACAGCACCATCAAAACCCGCATCCTGAACCCCAGCATCCTCATAGGCATTGAACCCAGTACCCGCAGGAATCAGGCGGCCGATGATGACATTTTCCTTCAGACCGCGCAGCCAGTCAGACTTACCTTCGATCGCAGCTTCAGTCAATACCCGCGTTGTCTCCTGGAACGAAGCCGCAGAAATAAAGCTATCAGTATTCAGCGAAGCCTTAGTAATCCCCAGCAACACCGGAGTATAATCCGCCGGCGCTCCACCAGTAATTGACATAGCCTCATTCACCTGCTCAACCTGCCGCAATTCCACCAACTCGCCGGGGAGCATAGTAGTATCGCCGCCATCTTCCATCCTCACCTTGTTAGTCATCTGGCGGACGATTACTTCGATGTGTTTATCAGAAATATCCACGCCTTGAGACTGATAAACCGACTGCACCTCATTCACCAAAAATGTCTGCACCTGTTGGAAACTCTCCAAAGCCGCCTCAAAAGTAGGCTGCCGCTCCTTGAGCACGTGGAAGAACACCTCTAGAATTTCGTGAGGGTTAGCAGGCCCGTCGGTCAAAGCTTCGGCAACGCCCACGCGCTGTCCGTCGGAAACGATCGGGTTTTGACCGGGCAACAAAGGATACTCCTCAATCCGGCCATCATCCTCAATCACTGCAAGTTCCACAACATCATCATCCGTAACTACCCGAGCCGTTCCCGGCCGCTTGGCTAAAATACAGGCTTCCTTCGGCTTGCGCCCTTCGAGAAGTTCCTCAATCCGTGGCAAACCCTGAATGATATCCCCAGTCTTTGCCCGCTCAAACACCAGAATCACCAAATTGTCACCCCGCTGCACCAAATCGCCGTCGTCTACGTGCAGCACCGCACCGGCCGAAACCCGGTAAGGGCGAGCCACCCTGAGCAAGAGTTTCGCCGGTTCTGTCTCCGACGCAGGTACAACCTTCACAACTTGGCCGGACTCTTCGAGAACAACCCCCGGAGCTATTTCAGTACCAGCCACCAGCAGTTGACCTGGACTCACATCCGGCGTACCCGCCACAGAGATCGAAATAGAATCCGCATCCCGCATCACCAACAGTCGGCGCACGGGTTCGTTAAGTCCCTCGCGGATGCCCCGAACGATACCCGCTTCTTTGCAGAGAATCTCGGTGCGGGCGACTACTGCCCCGGGCGCGATCGACTGCCCATCCTCCACCAACAGCCGCGTGTGAGTGCTGCCCTGAGTCGGATCGGCAGACACGTCCCGCCGAATTACCAGCGATTCCAAAATCACCAACTGCAAGCGGAAAGTTTTTGAAGCTCGATCGCCCCCATCGGCCACAGTCATCGCCAACTCTTGCGACGCACTAACATCTTCAGGCGAACCCCAAGCCGGTCCCGAACCGTCAGCCCCAAAAGCCATAGCATCTTCCTCATCCGGCAGCAGCTCGATATCCGCCGCCAATTGCGGAGCTCCGGAACCAATTTCCAAAATAAGCTGAGTCCGCAGCAGTTCCAATCCCTCGACCGATTTGACGCGCTCCCCATCCTTATAGGGCAGTCGCTGCACCGCTTTCAAAGAGATTGACTCATTCAGCGCCGTCTGAGAAGGCACCGGCGGCTTGTCAGGTACTGGAAATTCCACCACAGGCCGCAGCAGCAAAGCCGGGCCCTCAGGAGTTTCGATATACTCGGCATAGCCCAACTCTTCGGCAATCAAGCCCGGGAAAATCTCTTGACCCGCGTTGACAATTTGACCTTCCCCGAGAGTTAGCGGCGGGCGGTCAACTACATGGAGTGTCCCCGGCTTAATCACAATTTCCCGGAGGATGTCATTTTTCTGAGTGATTTCCACTGCCCCGCTGGTTTGGCAGAAAATATCCTTAACCACCTCAGTACCCGCCTCCACGTACTGGCCATCTTCTACCAGCAGCAGAGAAATATCCTTATTCACCTCGTGGCACTCTTCCGGTATCCAGAGCAGAGTCCCGCCTTTGACGACTTCGTAGCCAAGTTTAGCTTTGCCGCGCTTGTGGACTTCCACCCCGCCGTACTTGACAATGCCCCCTGTCGCTGTGCGGTAGCTGTCGTCGAGCAGTTCCGCCACCACTTCCCCGTTAATCACCTTGCTCCCGGGAGCCGTCTTCAGGGAAAACCGCTGCTTAGAAGCTGTTTCGATTGTGTAGTGGTCGCGGCCGCCTGCGCTTTCGGCTCGCACGATGGCTTGGTCGAGCAGGACTTGGGCGGTGATTATTTCGATTTCTCTGGGGTCAGCGATGCGGACTACGCCGCCGTGTTCGGAGATCAGTTTGGTTTCGGCTATTACGCTTTCGGCGGGAATGCGAGAGCCATTTTTTACGGCAGGTTCGGCGCCGGGGGGCAAGTTGTAGACTTCTCCTGAGAGTATCCAAATCAGCCCGCCTTTGCTGGCTGTGCGGGTTGTGTTCCCTTGGCGGTCGGTTTTTTCTTCTGGCACTAAGTCAGCAAATTTGGCTTCTCCGGCTAAGTCGGAAGCCACGTCCGTAGTCACTTTTTCCGTAGTTTTGCGGGCTGCGCGACCGACGATCGGCACTTCTGCCAAAACTTGACCGGGAATGGCGCGCTGTCCGTCTTTGACCATCAGAGTAGAACCCTGGACGATCGCCAATTCGATTTTCAGTTTTTGATTTTTGGCGCCGGATTTCCCTTCTTCAAAGCCGTCGCCTTCAAATACAAGTTTGCCGTTGTTTTCTGCCACCAGTGCTTCTTCGCCGTGTCTGGTGCGGAACGAGCGGGTGCGCAAATTCTTGAATTTCACTACGCCCGGGAAGGGGGCGCGTTCTTGTTTCGCCACTTCTCCGGTGAATACGCCACCTGTGTGGAAGGTACGCATGGTGAGTTGGGTTCCCGGTTCCCCGATCGACTGAGCCGCAATAATGCCGATCGCTTCTCCCATGTCTACCATTTGCAAGTGGGCGAGACTCCAGCCGTAGCAGTGCTGACAAACCGAGCGCGTAGATTCGCAAGTCAGGGGCGATCGTAAATATACCTCTGCCACCCCAGATTTACCAATTTCCCCCGCCAACTCCTCGGTAATTGGCTGATTTCGGACGGCTTTTTCGCTGCCGTAAGCCACGATTTCCCCGGTTTTAGGGTGCACCACATCTCGGGCGAAAACGCGCCCCAGCAGCCTGTCCTTCAGGGGAATCAGCACTGTTGCTCCGTCCGTCATCGGCCGCACTCGAATTCCCCGCTGGGTGCCGCAGTCCACTTCCCGGACAATTACGTCTTGGGATACATCCACCAAACGGCGGGTCAGATAGCCCGAGTCTGCCGTCCGCAAAGCCGTATCTACCAAACCCTTGCGCGCTCCGTAGGAAGAGATGATGTATTCGGTAACAGTGAGTCCTTCGCGGAAGTTGGTTTTAATTGGCAAGTCAATGATTTCTCCTTGCGGGTCAGCCATCAATCCGCGCATTCCGACTAGCTGGCGCACTTGAGAAATGTTCCCCCGCGCACCGGAGAAGGCCATCATGTAGACCGAGTTTAGGGGGTCTGTGGCTCGGAAGTTTTTGACTACTTCGTCTTTGAGGTCTTCGGAGGTGCTGTTCCAGGTATCGATTACTTTTTGGAAGCGTTCGACTTCAGTGATTTCGCCTCTGGTGTATTTTTGTTCTGTGATGCGGATTTCTTCTTCGGCTGCATCGAGGAGCGATCGTTTCGACGGGGGCACTTGCAAATCGTCTACGCTAATCGAAACTCCTGCTCGTGTGGCAAAGCGGAAACCCAAGTCTTTGAGTTTATCGGCCATTTGCGCTGTACGGGCCGTTCCGTAGTGCATGAAAGACCAAGAGATTAATTTTTTGAGCTGACCTTTGTCAACAACTCGATTGCGAAAAACAATTTCCTTCTTTTCTGTCATTTTTCTGAGTAGTGGTAATTGGTAATTGGTAATTGGTAATTGGTAATTGGTAATTGGTAATTGGTAATTGGTAATTGGTAAGTAGAGAGGCACGAAAATACCAGAAGCATCTTGTAGGGGCTGGTTTAGCGTATAAGGAGGAGATGTAAGCGAGGAGATGAATGCACTCACCCGTCCTACCCATAGTAATGTTTATTTGCACCTACCTACTTAATTAGTAATTGGTAATTGGTAATTGGTAATTGGTAATTGGTAAATTTTCCTGCTTCTACCGCTATTATTTGTTAGCGATTATTTGTCAGTTATTACCGATTACCCATTACCAATTACCGATTACCCATTACCAATTACCAATTTTTCCTCCCAATTTCTAATTGTTAATTACCGATTCGATGGTTTGGTGATAGATAATCCTGCCCGGAGTAGTGCGAATGAACTGATTGATCACCTTGCCCTCTCCGTCTTCCCGAACCCGGCGGAACTTGTATTCTTTCGTCACTATACCGTCGGTCGAGCGTTCCACCTTTAGCGGTTCTCCCTCGGGTTCTGTGTTTTCTATGGCGCCTTGAAACCTCACCCAGACGTATGAGTGCAAGTCAACGACTCCTTGTTCGTAAGCTACAACCGCGTCCGTGAGGTTGGAGAAATAGTGACCGGCTCCTTTTTGAGCGTCAGGATTTTCGGCTGTCAAGTAATAGCAACCGAGCACCATATCTTGAGAAGGAGTAACGATCGGTCTTCCGGTTGCCGGCGACATAATGTTGTTAGAAGCCAGCATCAGCAAGCGCGCTTCCGCCTGAGATTCCAGAGACAAAGGCACGTGCACGGCCATTTGGTCGCCGTCAAAGTCAGCGTTAAAAGCCGGACAGACTAGCGGGTGAAGCTGAATTGCTCTCCCGTCCACCAAAATCGGCTCAAAGGCTTGAATCCCCAAACGGTGCAGCGTCGGCGCCCGGTTCAGCATCACCGGGTGTCCTTCAATTACCTCCTGAAGCACGTCCCAAACACTGGGATCGTTGCGCTGGATCAGTTTTTTGGCAGCTTTGATGTTGTTGACCAATCCTTGGCGGATCAGGCGGTGGATGACGAAAGGCTGGAAAAGTTCGATCGCCATTTCCCTCGGCAAACCGCACTGATGAATTTTCAGTTTCGGCCCCACCACAATCACCGAACGCCCGGAGTAGTCAACCCGTTTCCCCAGCAAGTTTTGCCGGAAGCGGCCTTGTTTCCCTTCAATGATGTCCGACAGCGACTTCAGCGGGCGGTTGTTTGCCCCCACCACCGTCCGGCCCCGGCGACCGTTGTCAATCAGCGCATCCACAGCTTCTTGCAGCATCCGCTTTTCGTTGCGGATGATAATCTCCGGTGCCAGAATTTCTTGCAGTCTCGCCAAGCGGTTATTGCGGTTGATGACTCTCCGATATAGGTCGTTGAGGTCGCTCGTTGCAAAACGCCCGCCGTCTAACTGCACCATCGGCCGCAAGTCCGGGGGAATCACCGGAATCACATTGAGCACCATCCAATCGGGATGAGAACCCGTAGCGATGAAGTTGTCAATCACTCGCAAGCGTTTAATCAACTTCGCCCGTTTTTGACCTTTAGCATTAGCAATATCTTCCCGCAGCTTTTCCGCTTCACTTTCTAGCGGAATATTTTGCAGCAAAACTTGCAAAGCTTCAGCACCAATCCCCACTTCTACACCTGTGAGTGTGGAATCTTCGCTGTAAAGTTCGTCTTCTATTTCCAGCCAAGCATCTTCCGTGAGCAATTGCTTGTATTGCAGCTTCTCTGCATTACCTGCATTGAGGACAACGTAGGCATTGAAATAGACGATTTGTTCGACATCTCGCAGCGGCATATCTAACAGAATTGCCATGTAACTCGGGATGCCTTTGAGATACCAAACGTGAGCTACTGGAGCTGCTAATTTGATAAAGCCCATGCGATGGCGGCGCACGCGAGATTCAGTTACTTCAACACCGCATCTTTCGCAAACAATGCCTCTATGGCGAACTCGTTTGTACTTCCCACAATGACATTCCCAATCTTTTGCAGGTCCAAAAATGCGCTCGCAAAACAAGCCATCCATTTCAGGTTTTAACGTGCGATAATTTATGGTTTCCGGTTTTGTCACTTCTCCAGTAATCTGACCGTTGGGTAAAGTTCTCTCTCCCCACTGTCGAATTCTTTCTGGTGAAGCTAACCCAATCTTGACGTAATCAAAGCGTTGTTCTATTTTAGCCATTCTTGACTCCAATTGATAATTTACAGTCGATTATTTGTGGTAGTTTATCTTTTTTGTTGGCTTGTTTCACGGCTTAAATCAATGTTATACTCCTCTATATGTGACGTGGTTTTTAATATCAGAGATGACACTTGACGATACTCCAAAGTCATCAGCGATTTTAGAGATTGATTCTCTACCTCTAATTCTTTTTCGTACCTCAAGAGCTTGCTCGAAAGTCAATTTGCGATCGAGATATCCACCCATGCGAGGAACTGGAACCTCTTCGCCTGCTTCCTTCCAAGTGACGTGATACTTAATATCGTGTATGGTTTTGCGACCAACACTGTATTCGTGAGCTACATCCTTCACTCTCTGTCCTGCTGCTAGTTTTTGTCGAATTTCTCGCACCTTTTCCCAGTCTAATTTGGCATTGGAAAGGGGATGACTTTTGCCTTGAGTGCGTCCTTTCTTAGAAGCATCTAATAAATTTTGAGTGCGAGTTCCACCCCAAAGGTGTTCTGGATTAATACAACTGGGATTATCGCAAGTATGACAAGCATCTATCGAAGTCGGAACTGCACATCCTAATTTCTCTGCTAAAACAGCACGAGTAACTGATTGGGATTTCCTATTTTTAAAGTACCTGCCATAACCACCTCGACCATCCTTTGCACCTTGAAAAATTATGCAGCCGCTGTCTTGAATTTCTCCTACAAAACCGGGGGGAACTGTAGTGAAGTTATCGGGAATTTTTGCCTGAAGTATCTTAGTAATAGTTTCATAGTGTACGCCATACTCTTTTATTAGGTGGCTTTTGATGGTTCCAGCTAAATATTGACGCTGAATTTCCCGCAGTTGTTCGATCGAGAGTTGGCCAATACCCGGAATACTTTTGCGTCTGGGAGTTTTGCGATCGCGCCCCATCATCTGCTGCGTATTCTCAGCCGCAGTTCCAGCTACGAGATGTGCTGGGTTTATGCAGCTTGGATTGTCGCAGATATGGCAAGCAAAATAACCGGAATCTAGAAATCCTGGTATCTTTGATTCGAGCACTAATCGGTGGACTAATACCGTTTTGCCCTCGATCCACTTGCGCCCGTAACCATTTTTCAGCTTACTCCCTTGCCAGTTAATACAGCCAGTCTTCAGGTCAACTTCTCCTACTATTCCTGGGACAACTGTTACAATAGTCATGTCAGCGTCTCTCCTGTTTAGAGCGTTGATTCGCCTCACCAGTGTTCGTACCACTGCTGAGGCATTTTAATTTGAGATTGTCGATTAAAGATTAAAGAATTGAATGCTGTCCAAAAATCTTTAATCTTTAATCTTTAATCTTTAATGCCTAATCCTCGTCAAGTTCGTCACGAGAAAGGGATTCGTAAGTAGGCCGGGAGGGCGATCGCTTGCCCCCAGCATCCGCCATCAAATCCACCTCAACGTGTTCGCTGCCCTCGTCAGATGTATTCACCTTGTGCACGGCAATATCCAAGCACAAAGACTGCAACTCCCGCATCAGCACCTTGAAAGATTCCGGCGTACCGGGGCGCGGAATGGCTTTGCCTTTAACAATGGCGTTCAAAGCCTCGTTTCTGCCCTGCATATCGTCCGACTTGACAGTCAGCAACTCTTGCAAAGTATAAGCTGCGCCGAACGCTTCCAAAGCCCAGACTTCCATTTCCCCGAACCGCTGACCCCCCTGCTGCGCTTTGCCGCCTAAAGGCTGCTGCGTTACCAGCGAGTAAGGGCCTGTGCTGCGGGCGTGGATCTTATCGTCTACCAAGTGCACCAGCTTCAGCATATAGGCTATGCCGACGGTGATGGGGCGATCGAACGGTTCCCCAGTTCGGCCATCGTAGACAATAGTCTTGCCGGGGTGCTTTTCGTTAAACACCCAAGGCTTGCCGGTTTTTTCGCGCGCCTCCTGCAGCTTGCCGTGTACGGTTTCCCGCGACTTTTCAGCGCCGTGCATTTCATCAAAAGGCACCATCTTGAACCGCATCGACAGATTTTCGCCGGCCCATCCTAGCAAGCACTCAAAAATCTGACCTACGTTCATCCGCGACGGTACGCCCAAGGGATTGAGCACTATGTCAACGGGAGTCCCGTCGGGTAAGTAGGGCATATCCTCCATCGGTAGAATCCGGGACACAATACCCTTATTTCCGTGGCGGCCGGCCATTTTGTCGCCGACTTGAATCTTCCGTTTTTGAGCTACGTAGACGCGGACGACCATGTTGGCGCCGGGAGGCAGTTCGTCGCCCTGTTCGCGGGTAAACACCCGCACGTCCACCACGCGGCCTTTTTCGCCGTTAGGGACGCGGAGGGAATTGTCGCGCACGTCGCGGGCTTTTTCGCCGAAGATTGCCCTCAGCAGTTTTTCTTCTGGCGGTTGGTCGGATTCGCCCTTGGGGGTGACTTTGCCGACTAGGATATCGCTGGCTTCTACCCAGGCACCTTTGCGGATAATGCCCTGTTCGTCTAGCTGGCGCAGCGCGTCTTCGCCGACGTTAGGAATTTCGCGGGTGATTTCTTCAGGGCCGAGTTTGGTTTGACGGGCTTCGATTTCGTATTTTTCAATGTGGATCGAAGTGTAGACATCTTCGTAAACCAAACGCTCGCTAATTAGCATCGCGTCTTCGTAGTTGTAGCCTTCCCAAGGCATATAAGCTACGAGGATGTTGTGGCCCAGAGCGAGTTCTGCCCCTTCAGTGGAGGAACCGTCGGCGAGAACTTGACCGGCAACTACTCGATCGCCCTCATAAATCAGCGGACGCTGGTTTAAACAAGTATCTTGGTTAGAGCGCTGATATTTTTGCAGTTCGTGTTCGATGCAGCCAGCGTATTTTTGCTTCCAAACCGAGGGCTGTTTGACTTTGAGATCGTCGTATTCCCGAATCAGGAAATGTTCCTCGCTGGAATTCGATTCAGCATCTACAGCCAGGGGTTTGACAATAATCCGGGTAGCGTCGATGTAAATCACCTCGCCGTTAATCCGGGACACCACAACCATCCCGGAATCTCGGGCGGCCTGAGCTTCCAAGCCCGTACCGACTAGGGGCCGTTCTGGTTTCAGCAGCGGCACAGCTTGCCGCTGCATATTCGATCCCATCAGAGCTCGGTTGGCGTCGTCGTGTTCAAGGAACGGAATCAGCGATGTCGCCACGGAGACAATTTGCACGGGCGAGATCGCCATGTAGTCCACCTGCATCGGAGTGGTGGTAGTAAATTCTTGGCGGTAGCGGACGGCTACGGTTTCGCCCAAGAGGTTGTTGTTTTCGTCGAGGCTGATGTCTCCGGGGGCGACGCGCAAATCGTCTTCTTCATCGGCTGTCATGTAGACGGGGGCTTTGTCGCGCAGCACCTGTCCTTTTTCTACTGGATAGAAAGGAGTTTCGATGAACCCGTAGGAGTTGACGCGGGCGTGGGTTGCCAAGGAACCGATTAGACCGGCGTTGGGGCCTTCTGGTGTTTCGATCGGGCAAATCCGGCCGTAGTGGGACGGGTGAATGTCTCGCACCGCAAACCCGGCGCGTTCCCGAGTCAGACCTCCAGGACCCAAGGCGGAAAGCCGGCGTTTGTGCGTCAGTTCTGCCAGAGGGTTGGTTTGATCCATGAACTGCGATAGCTGGGAGGAACCGAAGAATTCCTTGATTGCTGCTACCAGCGGTTTCGGGTTGACCAGAGAAGCGGGGCTGAGGGAGTCGGCATCCGAGACGGTCATTCTTTCGCGGATGATCCGTTCTAAGCGGTTGAGGCCGACGCGGACTTGATTTTGCAGCAGTTCTCCGACACTGCGGACGCGACGGTTGCCTAAGTGGTCGATGTCGTCGGTAGAGCCGATGTCGAATTCGAGGTTGATTAAGTAGTCGATCGCCGTCAAGATATCTTGCGATGTCAGCACCCGCATCGTATCCGGGACTGTCAATCGCAGTTTTTTGTTTAGTTTGTAGCGGCCGACTCTCCCCAAATCGTAGCGTTTGGGGTCGAAGAAGCGGGAGTTGAGGAGCTGTTCGCCCCCTGCTACGGTGGGGGGTTCGCCTGGACGGAGTTTGCGGTAGAGCTCCATCAAAGCTTCTTCTTCGCCGAATTGTCCTTCTTTCTCGATCGTCTTTTGGAAGTATTCCGGGTGCCGCAGGGAGTCGTAGATTTCACCGTCTGTGAGTCCGAGGGCTTTGAGCAGCACCTGAGCCGATAGTTTGCGGGTTTTGTCGATTCTGACCCAGACTAAATCGTTTTTGTCTGTCTCGAACTTGAGCCACGCGCCACGGTTAGGGATGAGCGAGGCGTTATAGGAACGGCGACCGTTTTTGTCGGTTTCCGATTTGTAGTACACGCCTGGGGAACGCACGATTTGGTTGACAATCACCCGTTCGGCGCCGTTGATAATGAAAGTGCCGCGTTCGGTCATCAAGGGCAAATCGCCGATGAAGACTTCTTGTTCTTTGATTTCCCCTGTTTCTTTGTTAATCAGGCGGGTGGGTACGTACATTTGCACCGAGTAGGTGCTGTCCCTGCGCTTGGCTTCGTCCACGTCGTATTTCGGGCGCTTGAGTTTGAAGTCTTTGCCCATGAAGTGGAGTTCCAGCTTGCCCGTGTAGTCTGTAATCGGGGAGAAGCTGTCGAGTTCTTCGATCAGTCCGGCTTCTAGAAACCAGCGAAAACTTGCCCGCTGGATTTCGATCAGGTCGGGCAAGGTGAAGGCGAATTCTGTGTAATCTTTAGTGGTCATGGGTATCCTTTTTTCGCAGTGGCTCTAGCTTTTTACATGGCGCCAAGGCTTGGCTTTTTTACCTTGTTGCGTTTTTTTGATGGATTGTGTGAGAGAATTTATATGATATTTTTGCGATCCTGCCAACTGCTGCAACGGTTATTTGTGCTGGTTGCTCGCATAAGTTTTATGCTGATTTTGGCTTCGATTGAGATGCTTTTAGCTCCGATATCGTGGTGTTCCAGGATAAAATTCCTACACTTTTGACTCCTAAAATTGACTTGACAGCTATTGCCAAATTGCTGAGTTTCCAAGTTTTTTCTGATGTGTAAGTTTGAGCGTGAAATTTTGAGGTATTGCGTGAAGTTTTTGCCGATCCCGAAGGTTAGCGTACTCGCGTTGTGTTGGCATTTCCCGGGCGACACCGCAGTCGCGGATAGTAAGCCAACGCCCGATCGGTCGGTTCTTTTTATTATAGGACGCAAATCCGATCACAGCAGGCAACGCCAAAAGAATCTCCAAAAAAGGATGAATCCGGTTTTTCTGGCAGGATATAAATGGGATTCTCTCTATCGCTGGCCCCTAAATCGACCTGTTTTCCTCGTTTCTTTGTTCTTCTATAGCTAAACTGAAAAACCGAATAGCTGACACGCATTTTCGGTTGTCTGCTGGGACAAAGTTAAGAGAGAAACTCCTCTCAATTTAGCAACTTGCTCGGCTACATAGTAGACGTAGGCTGGTTCGTTGCGTTTTCCCCGCTGGGGTACGGGGGCGAGAAAAGGGCAATCTGTCTCGACTAGGATGCGATCGCTATTTACCATACAAGCTGATTCTTGTATTTGCAAGGCTTTTTTAAAGGTGACTGTTCCGCTAAAACTAATGTAGAAACCTAGGTCTAAAAACCACTGGGTTTCTTCGGGCGTACCTCCCCAGCAGTGCATGACCCCGCGCACTGGCCCGCGAGTCTGCCAAAAGTTTCTCAGCATTTGGGCCATTGGGGCGGCGGCGTCGCGACAGTGGATAATGACTGGTTTGTCAAGTTGCTGGGCGATTTCAAGCTGTGCCTCAAACACTTTAAACTGGTGTTCTCGATCGTCTGCTTTATAAAAGTCCAGTCCGGTTTCGCCGATCGCCACTACCCTAGAGTCCGAACTTGCTAATTCCCTAATCTGGCTCGCAGTCTCGTCTTTCCACTTGTCTGCATCTAGGGGGTGGAGTCCCACCGCAAAGGAGACTTCGGCAAACTGATTGGCGATTGCTTGAATTCCGGCAAACTCTTCTGGCTCTACACAAGAATGAACCAGCCGAACTACACCAGCTTCGCGCCAGCGTTCTCGAATGGCTTCTAACTCAGATTTGTAGGTTTCAAAGTTGATATGAACGTGAGTGTCGATGAGCTGCATGGGGGAAGCAGATTAGAGGTGATACGGGAGAGTCCCAGTGGGTGAGGTATGAGGGCGAGAGGGCGAGAGTGGGGGAGTGGGAGACTGGAAACAAGTGGAAGACTGGGAGAGGGGGAGAGTGGGAAAAATCTTTCCTCTTCCTTTTTCCCTCAGTATCCATCCGTTAAATCGCATACACCATCCGTTGCCGAACTTCACGCTTGACTTCTTCCCTCAAAATCGATTAAATCCATTAAATCCCGTACACAATCCGTTGCCGAACTTCCTTCTGTCTTAAGATGCTACCGAGGATGCTTCGTGCGGCTTGAGGGTTCTTGCCAAGCGGGACTTTTTGCGAGCGCCGTTGTTGCGGTGGAGTACACCTTTTTTGACAGCTTTGTCAATTTTGCTGTAGGCCTCAGACATTCGCTGCTGGACTTCTTGCATTAATTCAGGGCTCGGAGCTGCGGCGTATTTGTCAACTGTCGCAAAATATTTCTTCATCAAAGTTTTGACCGCTGACTTGTAAGATTTGTTGTACAAGCGGTTGCGTTCGGCGATTTTGACTCGTTTGACGGCGGACTTAATATTAGCCATAGTTCAGTTGCTGGAAGTAGGTATTCATTGATACACCTTAGTCTCAAGACAGTCTCAAGACACGGGGATTTGGAAGGACAACCTTTTCGGGATCGATCCGCAAAAAGCTTGATTTTAAACGGCTGAGTCAGACAGCCACTCTCCATTCGCTCAGATAAATCTGAGTCTGTGGGTATTTTTTGGCGATCGCCCGCGCAATAATTTTTTATTGACTCATTTAACTGCCTGCTTTGTATCCCTGACGATACCCAAAGGTATGACACTGGTGTTAAGAAGGCGTTTTGCGGTGTTTCCACAGTCACGAGTTAAAGTCACGGTTTCTTGCGCGCAATTTTCAAGTATACAATAATTTGGCGTTTTTTTATAAAAAAATTATCAGGTGTTGGAAAAACTAATATAGCATCTATTCTGCAAAGAATGTGATTCCCTGAAAAATCCAAGTTAAGCTATAACAAAGAGTACGGGTTATTTGGGGTTCGGCAAGAAGCACTTACCGAAGGTAGAAGGTACAAGGTAGCCGGAGCAGAAGGTAGAAGGTAGAAGGTAGAAGGCAGAATCAAAATTCTCCCGCTTGCACACTCTCCCCCTCACTCACTCTCGGGCTCGGACACTCTCCCGCTCTGGGATCGAACCCTCTCCCTCCGCACCCGGTTTTATGGCGCACAATTCCTCAGAAAGGTTGTGACTTGTCCTCAGTGTTGCAAAATCCTCGACAGAGATTTAAACGCTGCACTGAAGCCTTTGCAAATGCCGCGAGTCTCGCGGTTTAAGCTTGTGGACTGGTGGTGACCTACTTCTGCAGGAAATCGATCGCCCCAAAAATCCCCAATTGTCAAGCAAATGTTAGTGAATTTATAGACGGCATTCCTAATCTCCATGCTGCGAATCATTACTCAGTGGGTTGAGGCACAAGCTGAACTGCGACGAATCTGCGATCGCACCCATGACGAACTTGTTGTTCACAAAGAAGCCACCGTGCGGGAGGTGCTGCAAGCTGTAAGGCGCAGAGGCGATCAGGCTGTGCTGCACTACACTGCTGAATTTGACCGCATGACCCTAAATGTGGAAGATTTACGGGTGAGCGGCGCCGAATTGGATGCTGCTTACCAGCAGGTGTCGAAAGAATTATTAAATGCAATCCGGCTGGCTTGCAAACAGGTAGAGGCGTTTCACCGACAGCGCGTCCCGAAGTCTTGGGTGCAGTTTGGTGATGACGAGATTGTTTTGGGCAAACGCTACACCCCGGTCGATCGAGCGGGAATTTACATTCCTGGCGGTCAGGCGTCCTATCCGAGCTCGGTGATCATGAATGCGGTTCCTGCGAAGGTCGCCAAGGTTCCGAGACTGGTGATGTGTACTCCCCCCGGACAGGAGAAGAAAATGAATCCTGCGGTGCTGGTGGCGGCTCAGGAAGCGGGAGTTGATGAGATTTATCGGGTAGGCGGGGCGCAGGCGATCGCAGCTTTAGCTTACGGTACCGAAACTATTCCGAAGGTGGATTTAATTACTGGGCCGGGGAATATTTACGTCACCCTTGCTAAAAAACTGGTTTACGGGACTGTGGGAATCGATTCTCTGGCTGGCCCGTCGGAAGTGTTGATTATTGCCGATGGTTCGGCGAATCCTCTGCACGTGGCTGCGGATATGTTGGCTCAAGCTGAACACGATTCGATGGCGTCGGCAATTTTGCTGACGGCGGATTCGGTGCTGGCGAGGAAAGTGGTTGCTGAGGTAGACAGACAGTTGACCAATCACCCGCGCCGAACTTTAACAGAAAAGGCGATCGCCAACTATGGTTTAGTCGTGGTAGTTGACTCGCTCAAAGCCGCGGCGGAACTCTCTAACGAGTTTGCCCCGGAACACTTGGAATTGCAAGTTGCAGATCCCTGGGCTTTGCTCGACCAAATTCGCCACGCTGGGGCGATTTTCTTGGGCTGCTCGACGCCGGAAGCTGTAGGTGATTATTTGGCTGGCCCGAATCACACTTTGCCGACTTCTGGGGCTCCGCGCTATGCGTCGCCTCTGGGTGTGGAAACTTTTATGAAGCATTCGAGTTTGATTCAATATTCGCCTGCTGCACTTAAGAAGGTGAGTAGGGCGATTAATGTTTTAGCCGAAGCAGAGGGGCTTCCTTCTCATGCTGATTCGGTGCGGCTGCGGACAGAAAATGAGGGTGATTTTTAGATGGTAGATTTGAGATTGGCGATCGAGATTTAAGTAGATGAGCGGGAAAATACATAAGTAGTCAAAAACGAGTGAAACGCAGTCAAACGAAGCAATTCGCTGGCGATTACGGTAGCTTTACATTCTGTGACAGGCGGCAAAGTTTATTTGCACCTACCTACTTACGGACTGCGGGTTTAAGAAACCCGGTTTCTTCAAGTATCTGGCTTAAATGACGCAATTATGTTAAGAAACCGGGTTTGTGCGTAGGAAATGATGATGTTGGCGGGGAGCGCAAAATTGTGGAAAGTAGGCGACAATCAAGGATAAATTTAAAGTCTACTATCTGAGATTTAAAGGTGCACGGTATTGAATACTATTTTGGTAGCGATCGACAATTCAGAGTTAGCGACTCAGGTATTGCAAGTTGTAGGGCAATTTCAGCTAGAACCGACGGCAAAGGTGATTCTAGTTCATGTTGTCAGTTCTGGTACGTTGGATTTTGACACGGTTGTCGATCGACCTCACGCTCAGGGAGATGAAATTGCTTACCGAGAAGTGGAGAAGTTACTGCAATCTTATCAGGAAAAGTTGCCTTGCCAGAGCGATTTAGAAATTGTGTCAGGGGAGCCAGCAGAGGAAATTTTGCGTTTGGCTAATATTTATAAAGCGGATTTAATTGCGATCGGCTGTCGGGGTTTGACTGGTTTAAAGCGCATTTTGGAGGGTTCGGTGAGTGCGGAGGTTGTGGCTGAGGCTCCTTGTTCGGTGTTGGTGGTGCGCGCGAGATGAGCGGGAAAACCCCATAACCGCTGCAATCGGTAGAGTAGATATCAACCCAATTGCTGCAATCCCTTACTGTGCAAATTCTGCTCGATGTGCTGCATTTCCTTCATATCCTCACCAGCAACTATCCCGTAAATTTCCGTGTAGATTTTTCCGTATTTAACCTTCTCTAAAGCTGACAAGATTATCAAGTCTTTGCGATCGAGTTCGGGTTTCAGCGTGACAAGAATGGATTCCAAAGTCCCATCCATTCGCCAGTCACTGGAATATTTAGCTACCTCCTTTCCCAGCCCCAGTAAGGTATGGCGCTGCACGCAAAGCGGAGTCGAGCCATTAACTCGGAAATTGGCATCAATGGCATACAACTGCCCCTCAGAGTCTTCCAGCACGTCGAAGCCAATAACGCCGAAATAACCCTGTTGGTGAGCATATTTACCAATAGCGGCAATCATCTCAAAAAACCTACTCATGTCGGTTTCGCGGTAGTGAATCAGTCCCCCTAAATAGCTGCCCTCAGGGGTGACAAGTTGGCTCGTAGTGCCGATGAGCCTGATATTTCCCGTTTTGCTTACATAGAACTGCACGCAGTAGTTCTGCACTTCATTCTTGACGAATTCCGAGACAATAATCGTATCCAGCAACTTAATATCGAGATATTTCCTCACTTCCTGCAAGCAGTAGTTCAGATCGCTGGCGCTTTTGATAATATAAGTGCCTTCTCCAGAAAGCCCGTGGGATGTTTTAATCAAGTAGGGGAATTGCTCTGGTAACTCAATGCTTTCGAGATTGACTTCGTGCAGATTGTAGCTTTGGTATTTCGGACATTGCACGCCTAATTCTGCTAGCGTTGCTTTGCTGAGCAAGTGGTAGTGGATGTCGGGATGGACGGCGTGTTTTTCAGGTTTGAGATTGTCGAAGGGAAATAGAGTCAGGAGTTTGTCAAAGCGATCGCTTACGCTGAGATCATCGAGATAAGTTGAGCAGTCTATCATCTCCATACTGCTGTAGCTGAAGCCAAAATGCTCCCGCCAATAGTTAATCAGGGAGTTCGGCGGCTGATTAATCACAATCCCTGGGATGGCATCGCCTAACACAGCCAGATTTTTCCAAGGTTCCTTCTGACCAATCTTGTCGAAAGAAGTTTTGGTGGCTTCACTGCTGCCGTCTTGAATAAAGTATTTTTTCCTGTTGGGGTAAGCAGCCCAACTCGCAGTTGCAGGGTAATTTAGGATGAACGCATAACGTGCATCTGTGATGTCTGGAGCAAACAAATCGGAAAGAGAATTACCCTGAAAGTAAGGAAAATCGTATGTTGAGTTCATCAGAAACATCCAAGTAGAGTTTGAATTGAAATGTTTTCCCGGCCACTAAGTAGCTCGACATAATTAAAAGTAGGGTGGGCAATGCCCGCCCTACAAATTGAAAAAGTGTTTATCGATGTCCAGCTACTGAATAACTTGGAAAAAATATATTAGTTGGGGAATTTTAACTCCCTACAACTAGAGAGAATGCAACCTCAATAATTTCAGCGATGGACGAGTTGTTTTTTCTTAGTGAACACAGCCACCTTGTTCATTTCTGAGGTTCTGTAAGCACAAGCCATGTCCGTTGAATTATGCGCCCAGCCAACCCGCCCTTGAGGGTCTATGATGACGCACCCAGCTTCTCCTGCCACCTTAGATGCCAGAGTCTCAATTGCCATCTGCGCTGCTTCGTCTGGGTGCTTGCCGGACGCTAGAATGTCGATCGCCATTTTAGCTAGAACTACTGGCATAATCGACTCGCCATCGCCTGTGGTTGAGCAAGCGCCCTGTACATTTTCAGCAAACAAGCCTGAGCCGATAATGGCGCTGTCGCCGACGCGACCGGCGGGCTTATTCATAGTGCCGCCTGTTGAGGTACCGGCCACTAAGGTGCCACTACTATCCAAAGCTACACAACCAACTGTATTGGGGCGGTCAATAACTTCTTTTTCCTCCTCCCACTCTTCCTGTTGCTCATCCGCGATTAAGTCTTCTTTTGTACACATCTCGGCTCCATTTTCTGCTGCAAAATGTTCGGCGTGATCCGCTACTAAGAACATGGGTTTTTTATCCATAATCTTTCGCGCCACAGAGATGGGATGGCACACGCCTTGAACATTTGCGAGCGCTCCCCAAGCTAATGAACCGCCTTCCATCATCGCTGCGTCTAGCTCTACTTCTCCCTTACTGTTGAGAACCGATCCAAAGCCTGCGTTAAATGTCTGGTCAGCTTCCAGAACCCGGATAGCTGCCTCAACAGCTTCTGCTGCTGTACCCCCGCTTGCGAGCAATGCCCAACCAGCTTCTGCTGCTGCGGTACAGCCTGCATTGTTGGCAGCAACCTTCTCTTCTGAGATGGTTTTTGCTCCACCGTGAACAATAATGCTTAGTACCATAAATTTCCTTTTTTTAATTTTAAGCTCTACTTAAAAACTCCTTATATCAATTAATTTATTACAAGAAATTTTTAAGTATTTTATTTTATGCTAGTTAGAGCATAGCTGTGTTTAATTTAGCATTCGTCTATCTTCAGATATAATTATTATTGTTGAAATTTGTATTCCTCCTGACCTAGCTATTTACGAATTATTAATATATATGTTGCCAAAGTTAGGTCAACAGTTTGAGGAAATTTAGCTGCGAGTTAGTTAAGGAAATTGAAAAAGTTAGAAAGTAAAGATGAGGTAAAACTTATGGCGATGCACTACACCTTAACAGGCAAAATGGGTAAACGTGAAGAATGAGACTTTGAGAGAAAAGAAGTGCGATCGGGCTTCACATCACTCTGAGGCTTTCTGCTTCCCCGCCAAAAACTCCCGCAGCCGCAACAAACTCGCCGTTTGTCCCAAATTCAGCGCTAGCAGCGACACTCCCTCCAATCGAGACTGCACTCAACCGTCGCCCCAATACCACTCGTGAAATCCGTCAATTCCCTGACTCAACAACAGCCGCAGACAATTCTGCTCAGCAATATCGCGGTGGGGCAATTCCCCTGTGCACGGTCAACGAATTGGACTTGCCACAAAGTATTGTTGACCGCCAAGTCAGAAAAATGAAAACGAGCTCCCCCTCCAACTGTGTAGCGATCGAGTTTGGGACTGTTCCAATTAATCTAAATTGTGTGACCGGTCTTTAATTTTTGTGCGACTCACCTGCAGACTGACAGCGTTCCCAATAAATTTTAGCCACGCGATCGCCCTGATTCTGACGCCAACACTCGGAAAACAGCCGCGCCGCTTCAGCAAACTTCCCTTCCCAGTAAATTGCCCTAGCTTCTGCAAACAATTCCAACGTAGCTAACTTGCCCGCTTTGATTTCTGGCGGATCGGCATCAAACACCTCATAAACTGTTACTAATTCAGATTTTCCCTTGACTTTTACCGTATCGAGAGTGCGGATTGCGTACTGGGATGGATTTTCTAAACGCGAGTAAGTTTCCTGGGTAATTAATAGCGACACCCCATAATTTTTCGTCAAACTTTCCACGCGAGAAGCTAAATTCACCGCATCGCTGATTACCGTCCCGTCCATGCGATTTTGACCGCCCACCGTTCCCAGCATCAAAGTTCCAGTATTGATGCCAATCCCAATCAGAATCGGCGCACAGCCAAAATTAGCGCGATTTTGATTGTATTCAACGAGACGGTGCAGCATAGCAATTCCGGCTTTCACCGCATTATCCGCCTCGCCGCTAAACAGCGCCATAATCGCATCGCCAATATATTTATCAATAAACCCGTTATTTTCATTAATAACGGGTTCCATGCGAGAAAGATAGGAATTGATAAATCTGAAATTATCCTCCGGTGTCATGCTTTCCGAAAGCGTGGTGAAGTCGCGAATGTCGGAAAACAACACCGACATTTCCAACTGCACCTGATCGCCTAATTCGACATCAATAATGCTGGATTTCTCTAAAAACTGGAGGAACTGATTGGGGACGAAGCGCTCGTAAGCTTTGTTGAGTTGGAACAATTGATCGGTAAATCTAATGCGCTCTGTTTCGGCTTTTTTACGCTCCGTGATATCTTGAAAGGCTACAATTGCATAAGCAATATTATCCTTTTCATCATAGATGGGAGTACCCCAAGCCTCGATCGGAATAATCTTGTCGCCCTGGTGGATTTCCATATCCTCAGCAGTAGCGCTTTCCCCTTTCAACGCCCGCGCAGTAGGCAATTCTGCAGAGGGATATTCCTGCTCTGTTCCCGCTTGATAGATTTGATAAACCTGGGATATTTGCTCGCTGTTGGTGACTGCAGGAAGAACTCCTTTACCTAATAATTGGATAGCAGCGCGATTATTATAGTAAGGTTTGCCAGAAGCATCCAGCACTGACACCCCGACTGGGATTGCTTCTAAAAATTGAGCGAGCCGGTTCTCACTTTCGCGGACTTGTGTATAAAGTTGAGAATTTTGAATCGAGATAGCTGCTTGTCCAGATAACACTTTTAATAGTTCCACTCTTTCTGGCGTAAAAGCTCCTGCTGTCAGATTGTTTTCTAGATAAACAATACTGACAATTTGAGCTTGGTTAATTAGCGGCACGCAGAGAATTGATTTGGGCTGATTTTTTTGGATGTAGGGGTCGTTGGTAAATTGTCCCTCTCGAACAGCGTCATCCAGTACCACGCTTTCTTGAGTACGAGCCACATAATTAACAATTGCTTCGGAAAGTTCCTGACAATCTTCAACTAGAATTGACTGCAATACGGTGACTTTTTGGGAATTTATTGCCGCTATCGCACTATCCTGCGAGGCTTCGCTAAGAGCTTCAATTAATAGCTTTCCCTGGCTTGATAAAATTAGATAGCCTCTTTGCGCCCCTGCACTTTCAATCAAAATTTTCATCAAGCTAGACAGTAATTTATCAAGCACAATTTCTCCAGAAATTGCCTGAGAAGACTTCATCACTGTGGTGATATCTAAGTTATTACCCGAACCAGTGGTCGTCAATGTTGCGGTCTTTTTAGTGTTTTTATTTCCCGATTGAATTGATATCAATAGCTGGGGATATCGCGTTTCTAAATCTGTTACCTTAGCAGTGGCTCCCCATTGAACATAACAATAATATGCCTCAATTATGTAGAGTTGGGCAAATTTTTCTTTACCCCATTCTAAATAAAATTTTGCTGCTAGTTCGTTGGCAAGGGCTTCTTCGTTGAGAAATTGATTTTCTTTAGCTCCAGCAATGGCGCGATCGTACATTTCAATCGCCTCAGCTTTATTGCCCAAAACGCGATGTTTTTCGGCCTCAACCAAATACCATTTATGCAGATGATTCATGGGAGCATTTTGCCCCCACTGTTGCAGAGTGGTTTGATGGGTTTCCACAGAGGCGAGAAGATCGGCTTGCTCGGTTTCTGGCTGTGTAGGGAAAAGTGCCAACTTCGTCAGGGCGGCATAGAAATGGAAAATGGGAACAAACAACATTCCCGATACTGCCATTAAATACTGTTGGCCTTGGGCAATGTAGTCTAGGGCCACCGTGTAATTTCCATAGCAGTAGGCAAGCAACAGTTTGTAGATGTAGGCAGTAGCGATCGCTGTCAGGTCATTGTCCTGATGGTACTTAGGAATGAAAATTTAATAACATTAGCGTCTGCTAAATAGTCGGAACTGCACGATAATTCCATTTTGGTAGATA